>JBJTRD010000122.1:0-2927 GCA_046075945.1 Flavobacteriales bacterium | reverse complement strand
TGTCGTGTGGCTTGTGAATGATGAGGATGTGTTCATCCTCCCAAATAATCGTGAGGTCCTTTTCGACCGCCGGTAATTGATACATCGGATTGTCTTCGACGTCCATACCCTTCAGCATATGCCCCAAAATGGGTTCGCATTTGCCTCGGCAAGCAGGGTAGTAATGCCCATGAATGCGAACCTCTGTTTTTGGTGATTGACCCCACCAGAATTCGGCCATGGCAATAGGTTCCAGTCGATTCAGAAATGCATGCTGGAAGAGTTTGGGCGCTGCACATTCGCCGGCTCCGGCCACCGGCTTGACTTCTGCAGTCTGTTTGAAAATATCACCAAGACTTTTTCTTTCGAGGTCTTTGTTTACAAAAGAAAATTGACCAAATATTTCATCCTGGAGGGAAGCTGATCGCGTTTTACGCTCTTCTTTTAGAGCTTCAAGTTGTTGATGGTATACGAATACGATTTCTTTCAACCGAGCAATTTCATCGCGCCATTTAATTTTTAATTGCTTTAATGCGTAATGATGGTCGATACTTTGTTGATTGAGCTTATGAAGTAGGTTGTTGCGGTCATGCTCAGAAAAACTTTCGGCAATTTCAATGCGCTGACGTTTTCGCTCCAGTTGTTGCTGCTTATTTGAAGTTTTAAGAGCTTCAATTTCCTGTTCTGAGGCTTGCTCGGCAAGGTGCAACTGATTTTTAGCGCCCAGGTAGTGAGTGTTTCTTTCCAATTCTTCTACCTGCCGGTTTATTTCAGAAATCACCGCCTCTCCTTTTCTGAAAAAGCCATCTTCAGGCAGAATGTCGAATACGGGCGGAACAAATTGGTCATGCTGATTACGTCCGCTAAGTTTGCCCGATACGGCGCAGAGATATCCTAATTCGCCTTGCGCGGTGCGTACCACCAATACACCAAACATTTTACCATCGGTCTTGGCATCCGGTTCATTCATGATTCCAAAATCATGCTCCCAATCTGTTTGGTGCTGCAAATAGTCTTGAAGTTCCCTTGCAGCTATTATTGCTATTTCATGTGGTGTGTATGAAAAAGGGAAATCAAATTTTACGGGCATAACAATTCCTTCGACGGGTGTTTTGAATTGTTGCAAAAAAGAAGGTCTCGTAATTTGTTTCTCCGGCACAGCCAATATTTTTTGATTAGGCTAAGATAGGACGGTGAAGAAGTTAGTCGAGACGCCCCGGATTCAGTCTTGATTATCTTAGCATCATGCAAGACAAGTCTATTTACACAGCTGCACCGGCCTATTACGCATACTATTTTGATTTGGTAAAAAGTAATGATCTCATTCAGGAATTGCGCGCGAATGTGGTTGAAGCGGAAGGAGTATTAAGCATGCTGCCGGAAGAAAAATGGCATTACGCATATGCCGATAATAAATGGACCATTGCTGAAGTAGTGCGCCATGTCATCGAAACGGAGCGCATATTCGCATACCGTGCATTGCGCTTGTCGCGCTTGGATGATACACCGTTGGCCGGATTTAATGAGAACAGTTACATAGCCAATTTACATGCTGTCCGATTTTCAAAGGACGACACCATGCTCGAATTACGTGCAGTGCGAGAATCAACGGTTTGCCTATTCAATGCGATGAACGATGAAATGCTACACTTTTTGGGGAACGCAAATGGTCTTTCTGTGTCGGCAGAGATGCTCGGATTTATGATTGTCGGTCATACATGTCATCACATCGGGGTAATCGAAGAGCGTTACATGTAGGGCCTGATATCTTCATTCAAATTACCCTTGTGCCGAAACATACGACACTCCTTCATTCAGCTTTAACACACTTACGTTGAAAGCTCGTTGATAACTTCTTATTGTGGATTATTATATTCAGTAACGTTGATCTGTAGTTGGGCATTAACGTCTGAAAATAATTAAACTGTGAAACGTACTTATTATCTTCTTTTTTGTTGCTTCTGCTATAGTGCATCAATGCATAGCCAGCATGAATATAAGCTGCCAAGTTTTACCTGCAGTATTCTGGATGAAGACGGGGTCCTTTGGTTGGGTTCATCAAACAACGGCTTGTGGCAGTTGGATGGAAATACTCCATTTGCTTCTCCCATTCCGGAATACGAGGGCAAACAGAATTTTTACTCCATGACCCTCGACCGACAGGGGCATGTATGGATGGGTGGTCGCGATGCGCTCTGTGAGTATGATTATAATTCCTGGAAGTTTATTGGTTTGAATACGTATTTGGGAGACAGTGAATCAGCAAATCGGCTCAATCGTTTAGTCCATGGAATTTCGATTAACCATCGCGGTCATGTGCTCATAGGGGTTGAAGATGAAACGGACAAACAATCCTTACTGATGCGATATAATGGTGAGTCGAGTGTCGACTTTATTAAGCCATTCGATGCAAGCGTTGTATATGAAGATCTTTCAGCTTTTATCTGGATGGCCAATGGCGCTTACCGAATGGAAGAGGGAAGGCTAATCAATAAGGTTTTAATTCCCTCCGGTGTTATTCAATGTGCAATAGAAGATAGCAGAGGAGACATATGGCTGGGAATTGATGGCGAGGGAGTTTACAAGTATGATGGTCATAGCTTTCGTCATTATTGTGCTGATCATGGTTTCGAAAACCTGCGTGTTACATGTCTCCATGAGGATGACAAGGGGAGAATTTGGATGGGCACAAAGACATGTAAGGGCGAATTAAAAAAAGGTATTACTTATTTTGAAATGGGGAGTTTCCATCACCTGCAAGAGGCTGAAAGCTGTCCGGTTCATGCAGTCAACACAATAGCAAGTGATAAAAGAGGGAACGTCTGGTTCGCCGGCGATGGTGGAGAATTGGTACGGTTTAACGGTAGAAATTTTACGGTTGTTAATGTACTCGGTCATCAATCGACTGACTGAAAATGGTGAGAGATGAGAATAAAAAAAGGCCGCCC
>JBJTRD010000121.1:0-3503 GCA_046075945.1 Flavobacteriales bacterium | reverse complement strand
TGAGGCTGCGATGGCCATTAAAAATATCAATGGCTTGAGTTTCCTCACCAATTTCATCTCTTCAAATATGAAAGCTGCAACTACAGAAAAACAGTTGCTGCTGGAAGAAGCTGATCTTGCAGAGCGGGCTAAAAAGGTTCTGGAACATCTCAACAAAGAATTTCAATTGCTTGAGATGAAAAATGAAATTCAGAAAAAAGCGCACACCGACATCAGTAAGCAGCAGCGGGAATATTTTCTTCATCAGCAGATGAAGCAAATACAGGATGAGTTGGGTGCCAACCCGATGAAGGAAGAGATTGAGGAAAAGAAGCGCCGCGCAAAAGACAAGCAATGGCCCGAATACGTGGCAAAGGCTTTTTTGAAAGAAATAGGCAAGCTGGAACGCATGAATCCACAAGCCGGTGAATACAGTGTGCAGGCCAATTATGTTGACACGTTGCTCGATCTTCCATGGAACGAATACAGTGACGACAACTTCGATTTGAAACATGCGAAAGAAGTGCTCGATCGGGATCACTTCGGATTGGAGAAAGTGAAAGAACGCATCATTGAACATCTGGCTGTATTGAAAATAAAAGGCGACATGAAAGCCCCTATTCTCTGCTTGTACGGACCTCCGGGAGTTGGTAAAACTTCGCTCGGTAAATCCATAGCGGAAGCATTGGGCAGAAAATATGTGCGTATGGCACTGGGCGGATTGCATGATGAAGCAGAAATACGCGGCCACCGCAAAACCTACATCGGTGCCATGCCCGGACGCATCTTACAATCATTGAAAAAGACCGGAACATCGAACCCGTTGTTCGTGCTTGATGAAATCGATAAGGTTGGACAAGGTGTACATGGCGACCCTTCGAGTGCATTGCTCGAAGTGCTCGACCCGGAACAGAACCATGCGTTCTACGACAACTACGTCGAGCTCGATTACGATCTTTCGAAGGTCATGTTCATTGCCACCAGCAACTCGCTGGGCACCATTCAACCCGCCTTGCGCGATCGACTGGAGATTATCGAAGTAACAGGGTATACCGTTGAAGAAAAATTAGAAATTGCCAAGCGTCACCTGGTGCCCAAGCAACTGCGTGAAAATGGAATTACGCAAACCAACATTCGATTCAGCGACGCCATATTGGTTAAGCTGATTGAGGAATACACGAACGAAAGCGGTGTGCGTTCACTCGAAAAACGCATCGGCAAATTGGTGCGCAACCGTGCAAAGCAACTTGCGATGGAAGAAAAATACAGCACTGATTTGGCTGAAGATGAAGTATTGAAAGTACTCGGCCCCTCGCACGAAAAAGACAAATACTCCGACAACGATACACCGGGTGTAGTTACAGGCCTCGCCTGGACCCCAACCGGCGGCGACATATTGTTCATTGAAACATCCCTAACACGAGGCAAAGGCAAACTCACACTCACCGGAAATCTGGGCGATGTGATGAAAGAAAGTGCAGTGATTGCGCTGGAATATTTGAAAGCACATGCGGAGCTGCTTGAGCTCGACGATGAGATTTTCGACACGAAAAATGTGCACGTACACGTGCCACAAGGCGCCGTACCGAAGGATGGCCCTTCTGCCGGTATCACCATTCTGACAGCACTTGCTTCAGCATTTACCGGAAGACGCGTGAAGAAATTCCTGGCGATGACCGGCGAGATTACACTGCGAGGGAAGGTGCTGCCGGTGGGTGGCATCAAAGAAAAAATACTGGCCGCCAAACGCGCCGGCATCAAAGAAATCATCCTATCTGAACGCAACCGCAAAGACATCGACGACATCAACGAGCGCTATCTCAAAGGCCTGAAATTTCATTTTGTGAATGAGATGTACGAGGTGCTGGACAAGGCCCTGCTTAAAAGATAAGGCCCTGACCTGGTTGAAAGTTGAAGGTTGAAAGTTGGGCAAGGAGATCCATCGATATTAGTAGCTCGCTTCCCAACCTGCAACCTACAACTTGCAACTTTCAACTTATTGCACCAACAGAGGCACAACCAACTACACAGGTCGTATGATCCTTGCCGGATTACCTGCAACAATGACATTATCGGGTACATCTTTGAGCACGACAGAGCCGGCTCCAACGATGCTGTTCTCACCAATTGTAATACCGCACAACACGGTAACACTGCTACCCAGTGAGGCGCCCTTCTTCACACGCGTCTCTTCTACATGCCAGTCTGCATCGGTTTGCATACTTCCGTCGTCGTTTGTGGCGCGCGGAAAACGGTCGTTGATGAAGGTTACATTGTGACCAATGAAAACGTTGTCTTCGATATGCACACCTTCACAAATGAAACTGTGGCTCGAAATCTTACAGTTCTTTCCTATGAAGGCTCCCTTCTGTATCTCTACAAATGCACCCACCTTGCTGCCATCGTCGATGGTGCAGCCATAGGCATTTACGAAATTGAAAATCTTGACATCCTTTCCAACTTGTACGTTGTTGAGGGATTGTTTATCGGTGTTGATGGTGAGGGTTTCCATGAGTGGGGACAGAGCGAGGGGTGAGGTATTATGTGATAGGTGATAGGTTTTAGGGGTGAGGGGTGAGGGCAGCAGTAGTCACTCGTCACTTGTCATTCGCCACTTGTCATTTGTCAATTGTCGCTGCTATGCAATTACCACTTCCCTCCCCTGTTCTTTAATTGAAACTTGTGCTGCTTCTAATATTCGAATAGTATTTAGGCCGGATTCATAACTGGCGATGGGTTTGCTACCCGTCATAATCGCACTGATAAAATCGCGGGCCATGCCACCGAGTGCTTCCTTGATTTCGAGTTTGGGTATGTACACATCTCCCACCCGATAATCGACCATGATGCGCTGCTTCTCTTCGTCGTTGCTGACGTTGTGCGCCGTGTCATAAATCTTAATCTTCTCAGTAGGCTCCATATCGTTAAATACGACCATCTTCTTATCGCCTCCCAATAGCATCATTCTGATTTTTACGGGAGATGACCAAGAGCAATGGAAGTGCGCAATGAAATCATGCTCGTACTTCACCGTGAGATACGCAATGTTTTCAATGCCATTGTGTATGTGGCTGATGCCCGCAGCCTGCACACTTCTCGGCTTCGCAGGTATGAGATAATCCAATATCGAGATGTCGTGAGGAGCCAGATCCCAAAGCACATTTACGTCCTGCTGAATGAGTCCAAGGTTAATTCTGGTTGAATCGAAATACTTTACCGAGCCCAGTTCACCTGAGTCGATAAGATCTTTCATTTTTTGCACCGCCGAAGTATACAAGAAAGTATGGTCGACCATGAGCACCTTGCCTTGTTGGTTAGCCAGGGCAATCAGCTCTTCGGCATGCGCCACCGTATCGGTCATGGGCTTTTCAAGCAATACATGCTTGCCTGCAAGCAAGGCCTTTTTGGCCAAATCAAAATGCGTAAAAACCGGTGTGGCGATTATCACCGCATCAATCTCTTTGTTTGTCCAAATGGAATCGATATCGGGGGTTACCTGGATGTTGGGGTAGGTGCGCGAAACC
>JBJTRD010000120.1:0-4978 GCA_046075945.1 Flavobacteriales bacterium | reverse complement strand
TTGGAACCGCCAAAACATGAAAACGCCTATTATTCTCTCTGTAGCGTTAATCGGTGTGTTAACGCTTCAGGCTCAGGTTAAGCCCGCCAAAACCAACGTCGACCAACTACCCAACCACGGGTTTCGTCAATCTCCCAATTATGCTTTTATGGCCGGCGAACAACTCACCTACCGCCTACACTACGGCATCGTCGACGCCGGTACAGCAACACTCAAAGTAGAAGAAAGCCCTTATAAATTCGCAGGGCGCGACGCATTCAAAATCGTTGGTACAGGGCGTAGCGTTGGATCCGTTGACTGGTTTTTCAAAGTGCGCGATCATTACGAAACCCATATTGATAAGACAGGAATGTTTCCTTATCGCTTCCTTCGCAACTGCGACGAAGGCGGTTATCACATCCAACAAGACTATACGTTTTTCCCTGAAAGAAGGGCTTTCAAAAACATCAAAGGAGAAGGTTATAAATCACCGGAATTTGTGCAGGATATGCTGAGCTCGTATTACTATGCCCGCACGCTTGATTATTCTTATGCGCGAGTAGGCGACGTTTACACAATCACCGCGCTTGTCGATGATGAAATCGTTCCGTTGAAAATGAAATTTATTGGAAGGGAAACCATCACCATAGATGCCGGAACTTTTCACTGCTTGAAATTTGTTCCCGTGGTACAACGCGGACGGGTTTTTAAAAAGGAACAGGACCTGACAGTATGGATTACCGATGACTTAAACCACATTCCGGTGCTGGCCGAAGCAGAAATTCTGGTTGGTTCCATTAAAATGGAATTGCAATCCTTCCAAGGTGTGCGCAACACCATGGCAAAATTGTAAGCAACGACCGAACTACATTTGCGCAAAATTTTGCCGGATGTCCTACCAAATAGATTCCTATTCATTTCTGGGAAAACGCGTATTGATTCGCGTCGACTTCAATGTTCCGCTCAACGAGCAATTTCAAGTAACCGACAACACACGCATTCGCGCAGCGCTGAAGACCATTCGCAAAGTTTCCGATAGTGGCGGAAAGGTAATTTTGATGTCACACCTTGGCAGACCCAAAGGTGGGCCCGAGGCGAAGTATTCGATGAAGCATGTGTTGGTGAGTTTATCTGAGCTCCTTGGAAAACCGGTTGCATTCGCGGACGATTGTGTTGGCGAAAAAGCGCGAACCGCGGTTGAGGCTTTGAAAGAAGGAGATGTGTTGCTGCTGGAAAACCTACGCTTTTACAAAGAAGAAGAAGCCGGTGATGAATTCTTCGCCGGACAATTGGCCGAAAATGGCGATGTGTACATCAATGATGCCTTCGGCACAGCGCACCGCGCTCATGCCAGCACGGCAGTAATTGCACGCTTCTTCCCAACCGACAAACTTTTTGGATACTTGATGGAAGACGAAGTGCTCAGCATTGATCGCGTCTTAAACTCAACAGCAAAACCTGTTACTGCTATCATTGGTGGCAGTAAGGTTTCCAGCAAGATTACCATTCTTGAAAATTTATTGAACCGCGTCGACAACATCGTTATTGGTGGCGGTATGGCGTATACGTTTTTCAAAGCGCTGGGAGGCGCAACAGGCAATTCGCTTGTCGAAGATGACAAACTCGAATTGGCCAAATCACTGTTGGAGAAGGCAGCATCCAAAGGGGTGAAAATTTATCTGCCCGAAGACTCCATCATTGCAGACGCGTTTTCGAATGATGCACAACGCACTTCATCCGAAAGCCGCGGCATTCCGGCGGGCTGGATGGGTCTCGATATTAGTGAACAATCCATTGCACGTTTTTCAGAAGTCATTTTGCAATCGAAAGTGGTGCTTTGGAATGGGCCGATGGGTGTGTTCGAAATGCAGAATTTTTCACACGGAACAATTGCAATTGCACAAGCGCTGGTGAGTGCCACGAAGAACGGAGCCTTCACACTCGTTGGTGGTGGCGATAGTGTTGCGGCCATCAATCAATTCGGTTTGGCAAATGAAGTGAGTTACGTAAGCACAGGGGGCGGCGCTATGCTGGAGGCACTCGAGGGAATAGACCTGCCGGGCATCGCGGCTATCAAAGCCTGAATTATTGAGCGGATAATTCCAGAAAAAGGATAACGTCATCGACGCCTACGAAACCATCGTTGTTGAGATCATATGCACCGCATTCATTCAAACAACCAAATTGACCAAGTAGCATCTGCATACGAGGCAGATTGCAATCGTGCTAGCAATGTTCCGCAATAGTTGTTGCATCTATAGAGTGATGTGATTCATGAAATACAGCCATTCCATTTTTGACGATTACTACCTGCGGGCTTTCATGATGAACCGATAGTTGAGAGGCAATCGCATTGGAAATATCGCGGTGATTGAGCAAATCGAGGAAGAGAAGATTTGCGTGTGATGGAATACTATCGAGTCCTTCCTCTAATTGAGCAAGGACCATTTTACTAATGATGCAGCGTGTGCTGTGTTTGAAAATGACTTGTGGTGTCGCATGCGATTGTTGAATAACATCGTCGAGCTGTGCCAGCGACTCCAATGGTTTCCAACGCTCATGCATACCGCTTACTTCGATTCTTCCAGCTCGAAAGTGTAATACTCCATAATCTCATTGCACAGGAGTTTTTTGCAAGCGTCCTCTACTTTGCCCTCTGCTGTCTTTTTATCTTTAGCATCAATACTCAGCGTAATGTGTTTGCCGATGCGAACGTTGTTAATTTCAGGCAAACCAATGTTGGTCATAGAACCGGTAACAGCTTTGCCTTGTGGGTCGAGCAACGCCTCGAGCGGCATGATGTTGATGTGAGCTTTGAATGTGGACATGCGATCAAATTGAGAATGCAAAGATACGCGTGACAATCTTAAAACTCGAACTGCAATTTTGCCCGAAGGCCATACTTAACAATATTCGGATGGTCGAGGTATGTGAGTCGCCAGATGAAATCAATACGCAATACTTTAAAGATGTTTTCCACGCCTATTGCGGCTTCCGCAAAGGGTTTTTCCAGGGTGTAAATGTCGGGTTTACCATCGCCATTAACATCTCTTGAGAGCAACAAATCGTTGTTCATGTCATAGCCGCCAACTACGGCTTTTGCGCTAGCCACCTCTCTCCATTTCAACCGACGCATAATGGGGATTTTATTAAGAAACAAACCATCAGCATGATAGGAGGCCCAAACGCTAACCCACTCATCGCTCACGAATTCGAAATAGTTCATTGTGTTATAGGAGCCCTCATCGTAAAAGAATGTTTCGTTTCCTTGATGCATCATTAGAAGGGGATAGGGCAAATTTCCAATAATGCGTCCTGCCTCTGAGGTCAAACGAAGGTATCCGAAGGGACCGAAACGAAGCTTATCAGAAACCCGAACACCGAGCCGGTGATACTCAAACTCTCCACCCATAAGTCCGGGAACCCCATAATTGTATTGCAACTCAAGCACGGGATAATTTGTACCCAGGCTAATTCGCTCAAACTCCCCGTAAACAAATTTTTCTTTGTAGGCAAAGCGTGTGTACAATCCTACTTCTGTGGTGATAAGATAGCGCACTTGTTCCTGTTCGTTCAACTCGGGCTTGAAGCGAACGTACTGAAAATTGCTGCCGGCAGGTTTTAATACGCGATGGCGGAAGAGGGCTTTGTTTTGAAGTCCATACAACCATTCCTTTTCGAAATAACCGGAAAGCTCGGTCACATCCGTTAGTTTGTTGGCCGGATTTCTTCGGAACAGAGATGATAACACATTGTCTTGACGAAAGGCACCATTGCCTTGACCCAGCTGTTCCATGTCGCGTTTGGCAAACACATTCATCGCCATGCGTGGATTTTTATTGAGCACCCACGTAGCACCTCCACCATACTTGAATCGCTCATCTTTAAAGCCGTAGGCCAGATAGCCCTCAAGCATTACTTTCTTACTGAAATCATTGCTGGTGCGACCACCCAAACGCAATCGATTTCCTTCTATGGGGTTGAAGCTGTAGAAAGTGTAATATGGGCCGAGTTCAAAATTTCCCCAAACTTTATAACCATTGACGAAGAGGTTGAGAACATTCGAAACCGTTACAAATTGAGGAAGGTTTTTGAGTGTGTCGACCATTGTATAGATGCGCTCCTCTTTGCTCGTAAGAGCAATGTGTCTCGACTGTTGCCAAAAAGCATCGTCGTGATCGCCGGCGTCTTCTTTAACGATGATGTCGCTAAACCCTTCGTAGTATTCCTGAGGTCGTTCCTTGTTGATTATAAAGTTGCGATATGAGGAGGCTTTGCGTCCGTAAGCACCTAGCTTTTTCTCCGAAACATTGAAGTCAACCACGAGCTCATCCTTAGTAAGCATCCACACTTCCGGCTCAATTTCGTTGAAGGTTTGTTTTACCCTAAAGTTTTTTATCCAGTTGATGTTGGCGCCTTCTGCGATAGTTGCTTCAATTTCCTTCACCGCATACGATGTATCTGCAACCCACATTTCACCAAAAAACAACAGCTCTGCTTTTCTGCGCGGAAAGAATTGCAGTTTATAACACCACTTCCCATCGATGGTAGCACTATCGACAAGTCCGTAATCATAAAAACCAAGCGCATATGCTGAGATTGGACTTGTAAAACTCTTTCCGAAAGCAATCAACTCATTGTCGTAGACGTTGATGTTTTGATACATGTCGCCCAGGAACTGATTAATCGATTCGTTTTCCACACCGCTCACCTTCGTTGCCTTCACCACTTCCTTCGACATTTTCGGATTGCGTTTAAAATAAAAATCCGACAATGACTCCGTCATGAAAACGGGCAGATACGGCTTTTCCTGTGTGGTATCAACTCCCTCAAAAACGAACTCAAAGGCATTGAATATTTTCCGGTCCTGAAATTTTTCTGTGATATTATTTAGATCAAATTCTACTTTGTTGTACGCTTCATACTCATAAGCGTCAAGCTTCTCGCGGTTATTGATCTTCTTGTTGCGCAATACCTTTTTCATGAGCGCAATCGCCGG
>JBJTRD010000119.1:0-2172 GCA_046075945.1 Flavobacteriales bacterium | reverse complement strand
CGGCAGTCAACAAATAGTCAGTGCTCCAGCCTGCACCGAAAGAATGACGAGGGGAAATCGCGTATTTAACCAATGCAGATAATCCTGTCTGGTAAATGCGTTTGGTGAAATATCGATACGAGGTCTCGTTGAATCCATCACCAAATTGTCGCTGAATGGCCACATAGGGTGCAGCATTTCCTGATACGGTAAAGAAATGTGCATTCATTTCAGCACTTACCTTTTTTTTCAGCTTGTAACCGATACCCACAGCCGCAGATCCGTCGAGTTTGAATGGACTATGATGAAACGCGAAGTCCGACCAAACATTGATTCCTGCAGTTGCAAAAACGTACCAGTCCGATCCCGTGGTCAATTGCATCGGACGTGCGGGCGCTAGTGAATGCTCAAAATCAAAAAGCGTAAAGGGTCGATAGGGGAGGAGCTGTAGGTTTTTCTCTAAATCAATCGATGCAGCTTCTTCAGGGTGCGTAGTCTGCGCGGTTGTGTGGTTCAGTGTTGCGATACTACCTGTCTCGGAAATTTCTTCTTTTCCCTTGGGCGAATTCTGAGATTCAACTTGGCGGCTCTTCCGCAGATTCATTTCATTTTTGCTTATTTTAGGGTTGGACAGCTGACCGGGCAACCCGACGCCACTACTCATCGAGCCACCCATGTCAACTGCCTTAGTGGACTGGTCCTGCGTTGGCTCCGAAGATTCAACAGCAGGAATTTGTCCATTTTTATAGAACCCTTGCTCGTCTTTTCCCAAATCATATGTAGACGAAGCTTCTTCATTCAATTCTTTTGGTTGAGCGCTCTGTTCAGAGGTGTGCTCAACCATTTGTTCGTTTGGGGCGCTATGCGTCACCTCGGCTTTCTGTTTCGAAGTGTCGCTGAGCCATGCGATGGATGCCCCGGTTATTAATAGAATTATCCCAACGACAAATGCTGCGCGTTTGAAGGCGATGATGCGCTTGGTTCGCTTGTACGAATTCAAAGCTGCATGCATGTATTCCTCCCGAAATTCAAGTCCTTCCGGGATGAAGTTGTCGTCGATATGGAAATTTTCTTTACTCATTTTTAGGTGGTTTGGAAATGCCTAGGCTCTCGCGTATTCGTCGCTTAGCATCGGAGAAGTGCCATGCACTGGTTCCTTCACTGATTCCGAGCATCTCCGAGATTTCACTGTGCGAATAACCATCGATGGCAAACAGGTTGAACACTTTGAGTGTCATAGGTGGCAGCTGAAGTGCTTTGGAGCGAATCGCATCTAACATTTCCTGCTGAGCACCCGATAAGTCGCTTTCTTCGGTGTGTTGCATCATAAAATCCGGAAGCCCTACGCGGTTGCGGTCTTTCCAAACCTTATTTTTTTTGAACTCGTTGATGATGGTGTTGATGGTCACTCGCCTCGCCCACAACTCGAAAGGAACTTCCGGTTTGTATTGCTTGAGGTTGAGCAGTATCCGCACAAAACCAAGGTTCAAATATTCAACAGCTTGCTCTTTGTCGGATGCATAGCGCCAGCAGGTGCCTATCAACTGCTTGTAGAGTAGCTTGTAAAGCTCTCCCTGAGCGCGACGATCTTCTTGCAGACAGCGCTCTATTAGCCATTGATCCATGCGGTTTTCCAATGCGAGTGGACACTAGATTCTTTCACACGGGGCTCAATGTATTTCCGAAACTCAGAAGCAAAAACAGCTGAATCTTAATAGGAATACAAACCCTATGAGCAAAATCTTGGGGGGTTGGTTAAAAAAATTTTCGGTCGCAGTGGCGCGGCGAAAATAGGGGATTCGTTCAGATGTAGCCCATGCAAATTAAACACTCGTATGGCTCCCATGGCAAGGGTATAGCGCAGCGTCACCCGAGCCAAAACTTCCGTTGGCATTAGCCAACTACCCGTGGATTGAGAATGGTAAAACCATCATCACAGTGCGTTTTGAATACGCGGCGGAAAATCTGTTCCGTGCAGCCAATATTAAATATCCCACGTGAGCTTTACAACCTCCGATGTTGGGTGCGCCTGACAACAAAGTATGAAACCGTTGGATGTTTCCTTGTCGGTCAGCGCGTAGTTAGCATCCATCGAAACGGTACCTTCCAACACCTTGGCCATGCAAGAGGTACACACTCCTCCTTTGCAGCTGTATGGAGCATCTACGCCCGCATCGAGTGCCGCATCCAAGA
>JBJTRD010000118.1:0-5127 GCA_046075945.1 Flavobacteriales bacterium | reverse complement strand
ATCCTTCGTCGGTAGCCGTTGAGCATGTCATAGAAAAATTCCAGGCAATGTTTTTCGCTGAAGAAACAAAGAAGTATGTCTTCGCAGTCGATCCGCTGTTGAAATTTCTCGCGCATCGCCCCCTGCATTGTTCGGATGAAGAATGGAGCGCTCGTTGCGCCGAAAAGGAAGAGACCATTTCCAAACTTCTACATGCAATAAAATAAAAGGGGCCGCCCAAGAGCGCCCCCTACAATCCTATTCAGTTGAAAGTTGAGGGTTGAAAGTTGCAAGTTGGCTGGCATCTCCCTATAATCCAACAATCCTATTATCCTACAATCCTCATCCTTCACCCCTCACTTCTTCTCCTCAGCAAAACTCTTCGCCGCTGCATTCACGTGGAAAGTAACTGCTGCGCCCGTTTGCTGCAATGCGCTGTGCCCGCCTTCGCCAATCTGAACATTGTCTGCCGTAGATACCTTGTATTGAATAGCCGTGAGTCGGCGCTGGTTGTCGAACTGAGGAGCATAGTTGAATAGTATGCCTTGTGCCTGCAGGTCTTTGCGCATTTGAGCCAACTGCTCTCTGCTGGTTTGTCCGTTGATGGTTATGTCAATAGTGTTGCTTGATTGCGCGAAAACTGCTGTTCCAATGCACAGCATCAAAGCGGCTAGAATATTTTTCATGTGCGATTTTTTAATTTGAATGTTTGGCAAGTTTAAGCAAAAATCACCAATGCACACCTATTCGAATCAACGAATCGATTGATTCATCCAACTACATTTGCTGCAAATAATCGAAATGGCAACATCGCAACAACGCAAACTCGACGATATCCGCAACGACTTATTCAGTGGCAACGACGCATTGGTCGCTAAAGCCATCAGCCGTTGCGAAGAAGAAGGTTCTGCTCCATTGGTGGAGCCATTGCTGGCCTATTACGCATCATCGTCGCCCGAAACATTGCGTACCCGAGTTGCCGCTATGCTGGGCTCATTAAAGGTGTCGAACGTAGAAACGTATTTTCTGCAGGCGCTTTCCAACAAAAACTGGAAGCATATTCATAAGGATGTTGTTGGATTCATGTGGAATACCGGTCTGCAGCCGGTCGATGCCGTGGCCCAAATCACAGAGCTTGCTGCTTCCGGCGATTACTCGCTCACACTTGAATGCCTCACCTTGCTGGAAAGCATCGAGGATCCCATACCGGAAGAACAAATTCTGGAAAGTATCGCCATCGTGCATAAGGCGCAGTCCGAAACTTCGGACGCCGATTTCAAAAAACTGTTGAGCGAATACATGCAAGTGCTCAACTACCAGCGCGCTCAATCCGATTTAAACGATTAATCTAATGGAATGGCTGAATGAATTGATTTTTTCCGAAGAAGTACATGCGGCACTGAACGAACATAGGGCAGTGGTTGCGCTGGAAAGCACCATCATTTCGCACGGCATGCCATACCCTGAAAACCTTGCTGTTGCCAAGGAAGTAGAAGCGACGGTCCGAGCGCAGGGCGCTGTGCCGGCAACGATCGCAATTCTGAAAGGGAAAATTTGTATTGGGCTCGAACCGGAAGCGCTCGAACGATTTGCCCGGGCAACGGGTGTGATGAAATGCAGCCGACGCGATATTCCATTCGCGGTATCACAACAAATCGATGGTGCCACCACGGTATCAGCTAGCATGCTTATAGCGGCCATGGCGGGGATAGATGTTTTTGCCACAGGCGGTATTGGCGGTGTGCATCGCGGCGCAGAATCGACCTGGGATGTTTCAGCCGATTTGCCCGAGTTCGCCAAAACCCCGGTCACGGTTGTAAGCGCCGGTGCCAAAGCGATTCTCGACTTACCGAAAACATTGGAGCACCTTGAAACCATGGGCGTGCCCGTTATTGGATTTCAAACCGACGAGTTTCCGGCGTTTTATTCGCGGTCATCCGGGCTGAAAGTGACCATGTCGCTGCCCGATACGGCTTCAATTGCGGCCTTTATTCACGAAAAGAAAAAACTTAATATCGATGGTGGAGTGCTCGTGGCTAATCCGATTCCGCAAGCGTTCGAAATCGGACGCGACATCATGGAGCCCGCCATTGAAAGGGCCATTCAACGGGCGAACCAGGAGGGTATAAGAGGCAAGGAGCTGACACCTTTTTTGCTGAAAGAGCTCAATGCAATAACAGATGGCAAAAGCCAGATGGCCAATAAACAGCTGGTGCTCAACAATGCGGCGGTGGCTGCGCGCATAGCAGTCGATTTGGTGGCCGTGCGAAAAAAACACGCATTCATAGCACTTTGATATTTCCGACGAGGGCCTTGCACCATTTATCTTCGCGCCATGTCCAAAACGTTTGAAACGCCCGACTACATCCTGACCGAAGAAAAAATTCGCCAACGCATGCTCGACGATTTTCGTCTGGTGTGTATCTCGCGCGAAGCTTCGTTGCTGGGTAGGAAAGAAGTGCTGACCGGCAAAGCCAAATTCGGCATCTTTGGTGATGGTAAGGAGCTTGCACAAATTGCCCTTGCCAAGCAATTCAAACCGGGCGATTGGCGAAGCGGTTACTACCGCGATCAAACGCTGATGATGGCCATCGATGAGCTTACCGTGCAGCAATACTTCGCTGCGCTCTATGCTCATGTCGATATCGAACATGAACCCTCCAGCGGAGGCCGTCAAATGGGCGGGCATTACGCAACTCGTTTTCTCAATGAGGATGGTAGCTGGAAGGAGGTTGCCAAATTGAAAAACTCTTCCGCAGATATTTCGCCAACAGGTGGTCAAATGCCTCGGTTGGTGGGCTTGGCGCAAGCCTCCAAACTCTATCGGAATGTCCCTGAATTGTCGTCATTCCGTCAGTTTAGTTCGCAAGGAAACGAAGTCGCTTTTGGCACCATCGGCGATGCATCAACCAGTGAAGGGTTGTTTTGGGAAAGTATGAATGCAGCCGCAGTGCTGGGTGTTCCTATGTGCATGAGTGTATGGGACGACGGATGGGGCATCTCTGTTCCGAAGAAATACCAAACGGTTAAAGAGAGTATTTCGGAAGCATTAAAGGGATTTGAGAAAACAACTACCACCAACGGAATCAAAATTTTCAAGGCGAAAGGATGGAACTATCCGGAGTTGCTCATGACTTACGAAAAGGCGGTGAGCTACTGCCGGGAAAATCACATACCCGTATTGGTTCATGTAGAAGAAATAACGCAGCCGCAAGGGCACAGCACCAGTGGTTCGCATGAGCGATATAAAACAAAGGAATTGCTCGCCTGGTACGAGCAATTTGATTGCATCGAGCAGTTTAAAAAGTTCATAATTACCGATGGTTCGGCCAATGAACGTGAACTCGATGAGATTCGAGATGAAGCTCGCAAGCTTGTTCGCGAGGAACAAAAGAAGGCGTGGGTAGCTTTCCGCGCTAATGTAGATGCGGACATTTCAAAATGCATTGCATGGATTGAAGCGTTGGGAACGGAGGCGGCAGAAGCGATTGCTTCCGAACTCGGTAAGACGAAGGACGCCATTCGCAAGGACGCTTTCATTGCCGGTAAAAAGGCATTGAGACTCCATGCTTCCGGAGCGGCGAGCGATAATCTCCGTAATGGCTTGAACGAACTGCGTGAAAAGTGTAATAGCTATTATTCCAGTCAGCTTTATGATGAAAAGGAAGGCTCTGCGTTGGCCGTAGCTCCCGTTCCTGTTCATATCGACGCACAGGCCGAGTTGGTTGATGGTCGCGTCATCATTCGCGACAACTGGGAGTATATACTTCGCAACAAGCCTGAAACATTGATATTCGGTGAGGACGTCGGGAAAATTGGTGGCGTAAATCAAACGGCAGAAGGACTGCAGGAAAAGTTTGGCGATTTGCGTGTGAGCGACACAGGTATTCGCGAGGCTTCCATTATTGGTCAGGGAATAGGGCTTGCCATGCGCGGTTTACGCCCTATCGCCGAAATACAATACCTCGATTATTTATACTACGCGTTGCAAATCATGCGCGACGATTTGGCCACTGTGCACTGGCGCACACGTGGCGGACAGCGCGCACCGCTTATCATTTCTACGCGCGGCCATCGTCTCGAAGGAGTGTGGCACGCGGGCAGTCCCATGGCTGCTATCATTCATAGTGTGCGCGGAATGCATGTATGTGTGCCGCGCAACATGACGCAGGCGGCGGGCATGTACAATACGTTGTTGGCTGCGCAAGAACCGGCGTTGGTGGTAGAGTGTCTCAATGGCTATCGATCCAAAGAACCCATGCCTTCCAATATCGGTCAATTCCGCATCCCATTGGGAATTCCCGAAGTGGTGCGTGAAGGGAATGATGTTACCATTGTTTCGTACGGATCAACCTTGCATGTGTGCATGCAGGCTTCGCAGCAACTTGCCGAAGCAGCTGTAAGCGCCGAAGTGATTGATGTTCGCACGTTGTTGCCTTTCGATCGCAATCATAGCATTGTGGAATCACTCATGAAAACAAGTCGCATTGTTTTCGTCGACGAAGATGTGCCGGGTGGAACTACAGCATACATGCTCAACGAGGTCATCAATGTGCAAGGCGGCTATCGCTACCTGGATGCTGCGCCTGTTACGCTCTCTGCGAAGCCACACCTGCCCGCATATGGAAGCGATGGCGATTATTTCAGTAAGCCTTCAGCAGAAGATATCTTCGACACAGTTGCCGAGTTGATAGGGCATTGATAGGTTCTTGTTTTCTGAATAGATTCTTCGATTTTTCAATCGATTCATTCCTTTATATTCGCCTCATGCGGATGTCCAATCTAATCTTCATTGGTATACTTCTTTTGAGCATGATGTGCGCATCAACTGCCGCTGCCCAAACGCTCAAGGGAAAGGTCATTGATGCCTCGAGCGGTGAACCTTTGGTGGGTGCATCCATCGGACAGCCCAGCACGGGTAATGGTTGTGCTTCGGATTTTGAAGGGGTTTTCGAGTTGACACTTGCTGAGCTTCCTGCCAGTATTCAGGTAGTGTACATCGGTTATGAATCTCAGACTCTTGAGATAAAGTCGGTCGCAGATCGAATAACGGTCAAGCTCATTCCCAACGATCGCATATTGGACGACGTCAACATTGTGAGTGATCGCATACTGGAAAAGCAAAAGCGAAACCCACTCACATTGGAA
>JBJTRD010000117.1:0-3213 GCA_046075945.1 Flavobacteriales bacterium | reverse complement strand
ATTGGCAACAATCTGCATTGCATTTTTGTCGACAATGGTCTGCTGCGCAAGAACGAATTTCACGATGTGCTGGAGAGCTACAAGGTGCTGGGCTTGAATGTTACCGGTGTCGATGCTTCGCAACAATTCTACGCGGCTCTTGCCGGGATTTCGGATCCCGAGCAAAAGCGAAAGGCCATTGGTAAGGCATTTATCGATGTGTTTGATGAGGCATCCAAAAAGCACGCTGCTGCGCGCTGGCTGGGGCAGGGTACCATTTATCCAGACGTCATCGAATCGGTGTCGCATTCGGGCGGTCCTTCGCAAACCATCAAAAGCCATCACAACGTGGGCGGACTGCCCGATTATATGAAGCTTCAGGTAGTGGAGCCGCTTCGTTTGTTGTTCAAAGATGAAGTGCGCAGAGTGGGCAAGGCGCTTGAAATCCCATCAGTTATCTTAGAACGCCATCCGTTTCCCGGTCCGGGATTGGGCATTCGTATTCTGGGTGATATTACCCCGGAGAAAGTGCAACTGTTGCAAGAGGCCGATTACATCTGGACAGAATCACTAAAGTCAAGCGGATTGTATGGTGAAGTTTGGCAGGCGGGCGCTATTCTGCTACCCGTATACAGTGTGGGAGTGATGGGCGACGAGCGCACATACGAGCGCACCGTCGCGCTCAGAGCCGTTACCAGCACTGATGGTATGACGGCCGATTGGTCGCGATTACCGCACGATTTTATGGCGAAGGTGTCCAATGACATTATTAATAAGGTGAAGGGTGTGAACAGAGTGGTGTACGACATCAGCTCCAAACCACCCGCTACTATTGAGTGGGAATAGATGGAGCGTTTATCTTTTACGATATTTGTATCGCTTATATGAGAATACTTCTGCTGATATGCTGTCTTAGTTGCTCTTTGGTATTGCTTTCCCAATCACCATCAACTGCAAACACACCCAAGTATCATGTCGTGGAAGCAGGTCAGACTCTTTATGCAATAGCCAAGATCTATGGAGTAAGTGTCGATGAGCTTACCAGGGAAAATCCGGGTTCTGAAACGGCGTTATCCATTGGCCAGCGGCTGACGATACCGGGTAAGCAAACGAAAATAGAATCAACAATCGCGTACATTGTCAAACCGGGTGATACCTATTACGGAATTTCAAGGACCCACGGTATTACAATTGATGAATTGAAGGCACTCAATAATGGTATGCCGGCAGGACTTATCGCCGGCGATACGATTGTAGTGCCCGGTATTAATAATGGAGTGCAGGAAATTCGTGAGGTAGCCATTCCCGATTCAGTGAATCAGTTGGATGCTATTGTCGACATCGGAGTGATGCTGCCCTTTTATTCTTCTGTTAAAGATTCGCTTGCATCGCGCGATTATCGTTTGCGTGAGGCGGCCATTCATATTTACAGAGGAGTTTTATCGGCAGCCGATTCGCTCGAAAAATTGGGTTTTAGAGCGAACATCCATGTATGGGATGTTACCGAAAACAATTCAAAAATCCATCGATTGTTGAGTGGAAAAGAGATGGAAGGAATTGACTTGATAATAGGCCCTCTCTTTAAAGAAGCCATTGCCGAGGTGCAGAAGTGGTGCCTGGAAAACAACGCGCATATGGTAGTGCCCGTGCAGCAACCCAATCGCGTGCTATTGAATGCTCCGGCTCTCAGTAAAGCCGTTGCGGGAGCGGTTACGCAGTGGATGTCGATAGCGCGCTATGCCTTTGAAAAATTTGGGAAGGACAATGTTGTATTGATTGATTCTAAAATATTGGACGACCGAAAACTGGTGGAATCTTTCAAAGAAGAATGGTTACGATTGGTCAATGACAGTTTGAAGAATGTGATTGTTTGCGACGACCTCTCGAACTTAAATATTAGTTCTATGCTGCCTCATGGAAAATGTCTGGTAGCTGTACCTACCAATGATAAAAAAGTAATCTCTGCTGTTTTCAGATCATTGGGCGGCCGCTCCGATATTGATGTGATAGGTTTAGAATCATGGGACGATTTAGAATCCATTAATACCGGTTTGAGAAATAAATACCACGTTTCATTTCCACAGCAAACGTTTTTGAATACGAATAGTAAACTTGCACTGAATTGGCGCGACAACTATCGAAGGAAGTTTTACTGTGAGCCCACCGATTTTTCACTTATTGGATACGATGTGCTGCTATACTCGGGTATTGGATTGATGAAACATGGCAGAAATTTTCCGGCCAACTGGCAAGATGTGCAGGCGCGCACGGTGGGTACCACATTCGATTTTATACAGTCGGGCGCCGATGCGGGCTATGAAAATGCAGCCATTCAAATAATTCGCACAAATAATTTTCAGGTGAGCCGCGCCAATTGATTTCAATTGCATGACAGTGCGAAGAGCTTACCGTCGATAATCTTGTGCGGTCAATTTAATCGGTCTATGGATAAATGGAAAATCGCGGAAGAATTCAAGCGTATACAAGATGAAATTTGTTTAGGTCTTGAAGCAGAAGATGGAGCCGCCAAGTTCATGGAGGATGCCTGGACACACAGTTCCGGCGGAGGTGGCAGAACACGCGTGATTTCAGGTGGAGGTGTATTCGAGAAGGGAGGAGTCAATTTCAGTGCAGTCGAGGGAAGCCTCCCGGTATTTATGAAGGATAAAGTCAATGAAGGCGCTAGCCAATTCTTTGCAACGGGGGTAAGCGTTGTCATTCATCCGGCATCGCCTATGGTCCCTATTATTCATATGAATATTCGCTATTTCGAAACGGATGCAGGCGATGCTTGGTTTGGCGGTGGAATAGACCTTACACCCATTTACGTGAACGATGAGCAAGCTCGCTATTTCCATGCATGCCTGAAGGAAGTATGTGATCAATACAACGCTGATTATTACCCTCGATTTAAGCAATGGGCCGACGATTATTTTTTTATTACCCATCGCAATGAAACCCGCGGCATTGGTGGTGTTTTTTTCGATTATCTGCGGCCCGATGAACATGTCACTAAGGAGCGATTGTTCGAGTTTGTAGTTTCAGTGGGAGATACATTTTTGAAAGCATACAGGCCCATCGTAAATGCCAACAAGCCGCTTGCTTTCAACGAACACAACAAGCAATGGCAACTCATTCGCCGTGGCCGGTATGTAGAATTCAATTTGGTCTACGATCGGGGAACTCGATTCGGGCTGGAAACCGGTGGTCGCATCGAATCTATTTTGATGAGCC
>JBJTRD010000116.1:0-14261 GCA_046075945.1 Flavobacteriales bacterium | reverse complement strand
GATAGGAATCGTCGTAGTTGGTCATCGTCACATAGTAGAGCGGCAATTTGCTCATGCCGTGCTCCGGCATATCACGTTGAGTCAGAACCTCCGTTATCTCGCGGCAACGGTCGGTTCGGAAGTTGAAACAAATCACTACATCATCAGGGGCGATACAAGCCAAGGGCTTTTCATGCCCATCGCTGATATTAGCCGGTTCAATAAACTCGTCCGTAATGCCCGATGCATATGCAGTTTCAATAACATCACATGCGCTGTTGAACACCCTACCCTTTCCGTATACGAGTGCATCATGCGCAAGCTTCACACGCTCCCATCGCTTATCGCGATCCATGGCATAATAACGCCCACAAACAGATGCTATACTAACAGAACCACCGGCAATATGTTGTTCGATTTCACGCATGAATTCCAATCCACTCTTCGGATCTGTGTCGCGCCCATCGGTAAACGCATGAATAAAGGTTGAAACAGCATCGTGTTGATGAGCGATATCACACAACGCCTTTAGGTGATTGATGTGCGAATGCACACCGCCATCGCTCACCAACCCCATCAAATGCACGTTCTTCTTTTGCTCGGCTGCATAGTTGAAGGCTTGTTGTATTTCTTCATTGGCAGCAAATTCTCCGCTTCGAATGGCAACATTGATTTTCACCAAATCCTGATATACCACTCTGCCAGCGCCAATGTTAATATGCCCCACTTCGCTGTTGCCCATTTGGCCCTCGGGTAAGCCCACATTCTCGCCGTCGGTGCGCAGCGTGGCATGCGGATAATGTTCATTGAGAAAATCGGCGAAGGGAGTTTTTGCCATGTGCACTGCATTGCCGGTGTTCGCATCACCATTGCCCCATCCATCCAATATTATCAAACATACTTTCTTGTTCATCCTTCATTTGTTTTTAAAAACCACATTAAAATCAGCACCACCCGAAGGCCTGTTAGTTACCTTAACTTCTGCCTTGTGCATGCCCGCAACTGACTTCACAATGAACAGTCCAAGACCGGTTCCCTTTGAAGTCCGTGTTTCTTCATTGCCCATGCGATAAAACTTATCAAAAATCCTTTTCTCCTCTCCGGGCGGAATTCCCGCACCTTCATCGCGCACGTTTAATGATGTTGTGTGAGAATCAGACTGGAGCACCACCTCTACTTTGCGTCCAGCTCCATACTTCAATGCATTATCGATTAGATTCGAGATCAGCGCAGAAAGCATTTGTTCATCGCCTTCAATCATCACCCCATCGGGAATCGCTGCCTCAATTACAGTTGGTGTAAGTGATTGAAATCGCTTGATTTCCCTTTTCAGACATTCACTCAGATTTACAGGAGCCTCAGTCATTCCGTCCGTTCGATTATCAAGCCGCGCAGCGAGTAGGATGTTCTCCGTCAGCGACTGCAATCGCATTGTCTCTTGAATAGATAAATGGACAATTTCCGTTTTCTTCTCATCCGATAAGCTTCGCGTTTGAAGCGTTTCCAGAAATAATTTGACCGCAGCAATTGGCGTCTTCAGTTCGTGTGTGACAGACAATAAAAAATTCCTTTCCTTCCTTGCAATTTCCAATTCACGCGATACCGTTTTCTTGATGTATCGAAATCCAATTGCGAGTAGGACGAAAAATACAATACCCTCTCCGGCCACCATCCAAACCTTGGAGCGCAGTTGATGGTATTGCGCATTCAGATCAGTGGTACTCGCCATAATCAACTTGGCGTTTATCTGAATGAGTTGATATCCCCACCAAATGAGCTGCAGCAAAACGTACAATGCGAGCACATACAGCACCCTCAACGCCAGTTTTTCTCTGTTAATGGACGAACTCATATTCAGTGTCAAATTTACCTTGCGGAAACCCTCACAAAAAAGCCCCTTGGAAGGGGCTTTTCATTTATTTCTTTTTGTTTTCTTTCGTGGAACCTTTGGGCTGAGGACCCGGAGCAGGCGTTGGTGTTGGAGTTCCTTTGGTAGTATCGGCTTCAACTGCCTTCACTCCCTCCGGACGTGGCTTGGCATCGGGCATCCGACGTGCCATTCGCTTTTCAAAAATCAAGTGCGTAGCTTCATGGTGATGCTCCTTGTCGTAGGTCACATAGCTCGACTGGTACTTAAAGCCAATCGACGTCAGGTAGTTCATCGCATCGGGAACAGATGGAAACACAACAGAGCGCATCTCTGAAAGCTGCTTGATCATTTCTTTGTCAGTGATGCTCGCCAAAATTTCGCGGCCATAATCGGCACGGATGGTTTGAACACCGGCAGGATTCGTCCCGATAATCAGTTCCATATACATAATTTCAGGATTCGCAATAGCGAACTTATTTTCTTGAGCTTTAGCAGCAGGAGTAACAGCCGCTGTTTTGTCTTGGGCAATTGTGAGCACCGGAAGTGCCATCAGCGCAAACATTACAAACTTTTTCATCATGGTTTAATTAATTAGTGTTGGCAAAAATAACCCGACCTGCGAGAAGCTCAATAAAAAGGAATGTGCCTATTGAAAAATTGAGTTAAAAGCAGAAAAACGAATAGCGGAAAACTACCAGGGCCGCTTCAAAGCAAAATGCTCTTTCACCCGCCCCGTAGTCCTGTACAGCATCCCAAAATCAAAAAAATCGAGCGACAAGGAGAATCCGGGATCCTCAATACACTTATGCCAACCCAACGTCATGGATGGAGACCAATAGATATCGTCAACCACCACCACAGTATTTTCATGACAATAAGGCTCCGCTTGATTTATGTAGCGCAAACAAGCATCGCCGGTGTGGTTACCATCGATAATAAGGAAGTCGACACGCTGCATTTGCTTCAATACCGAGTTAAATTCAATATCAAAATTTCCGATGGTCAGTTGGATATTTGAAAGCCTTGTATTCTCCCAAACCTGCTGAGCCTGCCTTGCGATGGATTCGCAACCTTCGATAGTATGAATTGTTGCGTGGGGAAGTGCCGCGGCCAGGTGAGCAGCTGTAATTCCCAATGAGGTGCCCAGCTCCACTATATTCATTGAATTCGCATGCGCTGCAATCAATCCAAGCGCGCGGGCATGAGACGCGGGCTGCAATGCGGTGCGCGCAATTGTCGACACCTTTCGCAAATTGTCTTTATGGATTCTACTGCCTGCACCCAAATCAACTACTTCAATGGTTTCTGCACTTGATTTCAATCGGGCGCGTTCGCGTTCGATGGCATCATACTTCAGCGAACGTTTTTTATCGCGAAGCACCTTTGTAATTAACTCGTAAACGAAAGGTGAATGAACACCGTGAGGGCCTTTAGCAGCTACTACATGGTGCATCCATGCGCGAACCTCGTGCATACGGTTACTCCACATGTCCGACTAACCTTCTGATTTTTTTTGCAATTGTGCCAGCTGGCGCATCATCTCGGGCAACTTCATGAATCCGAGGTACGACTTTTTATAATCCATGATACCAAACGCCGGAGAGCCCTGAACGACGGTATTCGGTTCCTTGATGGCGCTGGCGATTCCGCTCTGCGCAGCGATTTTGGTTCCGTCTGCAATGTGAATGTGTCCAACGATTCCCACCTGGCCACCAATCATACAATTGCGCCCTATGGTAGTTGAACCTGCGATGCCCGTTTGCGCCGCTATCACGGTGTTCTCGCCTATCTCTACGTTGTGCGCAACTTGAATGAGATTATCGAGTTTCACTCCTTTGCGAATAATGGTAGAACCCAAGGTTGCGCGATCGATGGTAGTGTTGGAACCCACTTCCACGTGATCTTCCAAAATCACGTTTCCTATTTGAGGCACTTTCTGATAATTATTTTCTGAATTGGGTGCAAAGCCAAAACCATCACCCCCTATTATAACACCGCTGTGCAATGTGCACTGCGCGCCAATCACACAATCGTTGTATACACGAACACCGGCATACACCACGGTATTCTCACCGATGGTCACATATGGCCCGATATAACAATTCGGATAAATGCGCGCTCCTTTGCCAATGCGCGCTCCCTCTCCAACGTAGCTGAACTCGCCTATATAAACATCGTCGGCAACATGTGCCGATGCATCCACGTGCGCCCTTTCACTAACCACCGCCTTCGGCTTGCGCAACTGATGATAGGCTTCTAGCAATTTGGCAAAACATGCATACGGCTCATCAACACGAATAAGCGTGAGCGTTGAAGGCAATGATTTTTCAGGAACGAAATCGTTGGCAACGATGGCAATCGATGCGCCCGTTGTGTATATGTGTTCCGTGTATTTAGGATTAGCAAGAAACGTAAGTGTTCCCGGTTTTCCCTCTTCAATTTTGGAAAGCCCACCGACAGCAGTTTCGGCATTGCCTTCCACCGTTCCTTGGAGCATAGCCGCTATTTGAGCTGCCGAAAATTGCATGATTGGTTGCTTATGAATGAATTGTACGGCGAATATACCTGCGAAATTGAAATTACCCGACCATGGTCGCGCTCGAAATGCGTGCGCCAGCTCCTTGTAGGAGTGCGAAGAAAGAAGGGAATGACTTGGCAATAGCATGCGACTGCAATATGGTGGTGTGAGCACCTGCCATGCCCACAATAGCCGCTGCCATGGCAATGCGATGGTCGCCGTGCGATTGCATATGCGAGCGCCTTAAGGCCGCAGGGTAAATTTTCATTTCATCATCGCGAACAACAATGCGTATACCCGCCTTGGCAAATTCTTGCTGCAACGTTTTCGCTCGGTTACTCTCTTTGTGCGTCAATCGGGAAACACCGCGGATAATAGAAACACCATCAGCAAATGCCGCAAGAGCTGTGAGAGGTGGAAACAAATCGGGGCAATGCGTAGCGTCAAATTCAAAGGCGTGTATTTCCGATTGCCACACCTCAACCGCGTCGGGCTGAATTTCAAAACGCACACCTACCATTTTTAACACATCGAGAATAGCGCGATCGGCTTGAGCTGAATCAGCATTCAGGTTTGCCACCGTAAGACCCCTTTCTGCACAGAGCGCACCTGCGACCAATAAAAACGCACCACCGCTCCAATCGCCCTGCACTGTGAGCTCTTTGCCCTTCCAAGATTTCGGTGTGATGTAAAATCGCTTGTATTCGTCGTGCTTTATTTCCACTCCAAATTGTCCGAGCACTTGAATGGTTAAGTCGATGTACGGAATACTGTTCAATTCCTTTACGTCTATCACGGATGGTTCCGGTGCGCGGGAAAGCGCGATGAGTAACCCTGTAAGAAACTGAGAGGAAAGCGAAGCATCGATGGAAATAGAACCGCCCTTCAACGGGCCTTGAATATGCAATGGTAACATACCATTTTTTGAATCAACTGATACTCCGCCTTGGCTGAGTGCTGCAATCAAATCGCCGAAGGGACGATTCATTAAAGACCCTTGTCCAAGAATGGTTATGGGTAAATCGCTGAGCGCTGCTATTGAAGTAAACATGCGCGAGGCCAGCCCAGACTCACCGCATTGAATTGCCTCGCGAGGAGCGCGAATGCCTGAGGCGAACGTTTGCGGAAAGCCTCCTTTGATTTCCAGTGTAGAACCGCTGCGCGTTACAACTGCCCCGAGATCCTGAGCAATTTGAAGAGCAGCTTCGCAATCGTCACCCGCGGGATATCGATGAATCGTGGTAGTGCCCTTGGCGAGCAGTGCACAGGCTACCATTCGTTGTGCGTCGCTTTTGCTGCCGGGGGCTTCTACCCGACCGCTCAGCAACGATGGCCACACATCCACTTTCATTTCTTACCGATGTAAATGCTGGCAATGCCGCCGCTTAGTGCAATGCAGCGACAATCGCGATAGCCAAGTTCTTCCATAATGCGAACAAAATCGGAACCCGATGGAAACGCATCGACCGACTCGGGTAGATAAGTATAGGCGCGTGCATCTTTCGAAACGAGCTTACCTATCGTTGGCATGATGTATTTGAAGTAAAACGTAAAAAGCTGTTTGACGGGAAAACGCTTGGGTCTCGAAAACTCGATGATTACACCCATTCCACCCGGTTTGAGCACACGCAGCATTTCGCTCATACCCTTGCGCAAATCTTGAAAATTGCGCACGCCAAACGCCACGGTAAATGCATCGAAATGATTTGCATCGAAAGGTAAATTTTCTGAGTCTGCTATTTGAAACGTAATGGCATGCTCCAATTTTTTCGTTGCTACTTTTTTCTTGCCGACCTCAATCATTCCTGCGCTGATATCCACCCCGATAATTTGTGCGCCTTCCATTTTCATACGCACCGCTTCCAGCGCGAAATCGCCGGTTCCGGTTGCGACGTCGAGAATAAGCTTCGGATTTTCCTTCTTCAGAATACGGATGGCCCTTTTTCTCCAGAGCACATCAATACCCAGTGAAAAGAAATGATTGAGAAAATCGTAGGAATGAGAGATGTTGTTGAACATCTCGGCGACCTGTTGCTTTTTTTCGCCTTCTTGCGAATACGGTTTTACTTCTTGCACGCCGGTATAACAGAATTAGAGGGTCATATGTTCGCCCACCATCTTCGAAATGGCTTCATGCATCAATAATTCTTTATCGATTGGGACGACGCCTACCTTTTCACATACCAGCCCACCCGCGATATTGGCGAGCGCAGCATACACCGAGGGTTCGGCGCCCGCTGCCATCGCTAGTGAAGCCACACTTATCACTGTATCGCCTGCTCCGCTCACATCGAGTATTTCGCGTTTATGAGCCTTCTCGTGCACATATTCGGAGGCATGATTGGCCACAACTCCCAATTCTGACAACGTCACCATGGTGACACGATTGGCAAGTTGCTGCTCGAGTGCATCGATGGCCGATTTCAATGCTTTGAAATCGGTCTTATCGAACTCGACTTTTAATCCTTCCTTCAACTCCTTCAAGTTGGGTTTGAATAGGGTCGCTCCTTTGTAAGCGAAAAAATTATCTTTCTTGGGATCGACAGCCGTCGGGATATTTCGCTCTGCGGCCCAACCGAGCACTGTGGAAATGACACGCTCGGTGAGAACACCTTTGTTATAATCTTCAAAAATGATGACATCCACCTTTTGTCGCTCGAGAATGTTTTTAATACAATCGAGCAAATGGCGCTCGTCGGTAGAACTCAATGGAGTGGTTATTTCTTCATCGATACGAAGCAAGTGATGGCCCTGACTTATCACGCGTGTTTTCACGGTGGTCATGCGTTCGGGCGAGTCGATGATACCCTCGGTGGTGAATCCGTTTTCTTTTAGTGTCGAACGAAATACATCGCCCTTGCTTCCATCGCCCACTACCGATGCGATGATGGCTTTGGCACCGAGATGTTTCACATTGAGTGCAACGTTGGCAGCACCTCCTAAGCGATTTTCACGCTTTTGCACCTGCACAATCGGCACAGGTGCTTCGGGAGATATGCGGTCTACTTTTCCCCAGTAATAGGCATCAATCATCACGTCGCCGATGATGAGTGCCGTGAGATGATTGAAGCGTGAAAAAAGTTCGGTTATTTCGTTTTTGGTCATTCGTTGTTATTTCAATTGAGCAAGTCCTGCGGCAATGCGTCGAATGGCTTCCTTCAATGTTTCATCTGAAGTTGCGTAGCTGATGCGAATGCAGTTGGCGTCGCCGAATGCATCGCCCGTGACCAACGCCACATGCTGTGTGCGCAATAAATACATCGAAAGGTCGGTAGCGTCTTTGATGGTGTGTTCACCGTCTGTCTTCCCGAAATACGATGACACATCCGGAAAGAAGTAGAACGCACCTTCAGGTTTATTGAGCTTGATGCCGGGTATTTCCTTCAGTAAATCGTACACCAAATCGCGGCGCTTGCGGAAGATTTCAATCATGGGCTTGATGACTTCAGGATCGGCCTCCATGGCGGCCTTTGTAGCCATTTGTGCGATGCTGTTGGCACCACTGGTAATCTGCCCCTGCATTTTGTTGCAGGCATCCGCTATCCACTTGGGTGCGCCAATAAACCCGATGCGCCAGCCCGTCATGGCAAACGCTTTCGACACGCCGTTCACCGTAATGGTGCGATCCATCATGTTGCCTATCGAGGCAATGCTGGCTGTACGACCGATGAAGTTGATGTGCTCATAGATTTCGTCGCTGATGACATAGAGCTCTTCCTTCTGTTCGATTATATGAGCGAACGCTTCTAATTCTTCACGGCTGTATACCGAGCCCGTCGGATTGCATGGAGAAGAATAGATGATGAGTTTCGTTTTTTCGTTTATCGCATCAGCAAGTTGCTTCGGAGTGATTTTGAAATCTTGCTCCACAGGCGCGGGCAACATTACAGGAACACCGCCCACCAGACGCACCATCTCGGCATAACTCACCCAAAACGGACTGGGCATGATCACCTCGTCGCCGGGATTCACGAGTGCATAAATTGTATTGGCTATCGCTTGTTTGGCGCCGGTAGAGACAACGATTTGCTCGGGAGAATAATCGAGCCCGTTGTCGCGCTTGAACTTCGCTGCAATCGCCTTGCGCACCTCCGGAATTCCATTTACCGGCGGGTAGTGCGTGATGTTATCGTCGATAGCTTTCTTCGCTGCATCCTTGATAAAATCGGGCGTATTGAAATCGGGTTCACCCAACGATAAGCTCACGATTGGATGACCTTGCTGTGCGAGTTCACGACTGAGGCGAGCCATCGCAAGCGTGGCCGATTCGTTGAGCTGGCTGAGAAGACGGGAAACATTGCCCGTCTTACTTTGCGTTTGTGGCATACGTAGTGTGTTTGCTCGCAGCCGCCAAAAACAAACGACTAGCGAACGCCAAAAATACTTTCAAAGAGTTGAAAATACACTACTTCTTACCTTTAAACGTGAGTGTTTTTTTAGGCTTATCGTTCACAGGCTTTTGCTCACGCGGTTCTCGTATCTCCTTCTTGTCTGCCTCTGCCGGTTTGATAACCGTCGTTTTTGTTTTCGGCACAAAAGGCTTGTCGACCCACTCCTTCACTGGTGCTTTGGTTTCGGCAGGCTTGCGTGTTTTTACAATTGGTTTCGATTCCGCCTCTTCATCTTCTTCGAACATCTTTGTCTTCTCCCACTCCTTTGGAATCTCGCCGGTTTTATTGAACTTGATGCCTAGTTTGGTAAGCAAGATTTTCCCTTCCTTGTAGAGCATACCCGCCGCCTTCTTGAAGGTCTTTTTCGACATGTGAAGGCGCAGCTTGATTTCATCCGGATCCGTGTCATCATTCAGACGCACATAACCGCCGTTGGCCTCGAGGTAGTTCATGATTTTCACCTTGGCGTCGTCGAGCAGTTCCAGGCCTTCTCGCTGCATACTTACCACGATGTCTTTACCTTCCACCTTGCGAACGTAGCCCTTCACCTTCTCGCCCAAACGAACATTGTCGGTCATTTCCTGGCGGAACAATGCACCCACGTATTTGCCATCGATGATAACACGACGGCCGATTTCTATTTTCTCGGCGATGGTCATCATCACTTCATCGCCTCGCTTGTAGGGGATTTCGCGTGTGCGCAAATAACGGTTGAGTTTGGTGGTCGCATAGAGGCGACGGTTTTCGGCATCTTCGAGCAATATTACCAGCGCCATGCGACCATCTTCGAGACTCTCCACTTGTTCGGAGTGCGGTATGAGAATGTCGCGGCGTGTGCCGATGCTTATGAACGAGCCAATGCTGTTGGAGCTGAGCACACGGTAGCAGCCCACCTCGCCCACTTGTAGCGAGGGCAGTTCGGTGGTAGCCTCAAGATTTCTTTCTTCGTTGTAATAGGTGAAGACCTCTACCTCGGTGCCATGCTCTGTCTTGGGCTTGAGTTCGCGACGGCCGATGAATACATAGTCTTCTTCGCTTCCCAGCAAGTAACCCTTTTCGACCACTTCAAATACCGGCAGCGTTTGAATGGTACCCGGATGAATGCGCAATTTTTCCACTAGCAATAACACGGAAGCTGAATGTCCCGCAGGGTGCAAAGAAACGGCGGACTTGCGGGTGTTCCGTCATAAACAACGCAAAGTGCTAACAATAGGATGAGGGGATTGGATGCAGGGCGCGCAAAGTCTAGTCTCTCACGCAGCGCACGGACAGCCCTTCACGGAAGAAGTAGCCAAACTTTCCTGTTTCAGCACCATTGTAAATCAAATTGCGGCCCCAAGCATTCGAAGATGTGCTTGCGGTTGAAGTCCACCAATAACCACGGTTACCGATATTACCAAAACTTCCGTTGGCACCGCGGTTGCCACCTGAAAATCCTTTGAAACCACTCGTGTTGGTAGCTTGCGTATTGGGCGTATTCCAAACCCCTGTTCCATTTTGAATGGTGCCTGTAGACTTCATCTTGCCACCGGCAATATTGGCTGAATTGCTTCCTCCATCGGCTTTAGGATCCAAGAAGTTAATCAATGCATTCCACTCTACATCCGATGCCACATGCCAACCTTCCGGTGCCAACTGCTTGCGCAGCGAAGGATCGTTTGCAGACGCTTCATCGTAAATACCGGCCACCGCATACCAATTATACAATCGGCCATAATTTGTTGAATAAGATGCGCTGTCATTGGCAAACCAACACCAAGCCCCGGTTGTGAGTGTTGACCATTGCGCAACGTTTTTCACCTGGGGTATCGGAGTGCCATCCGAATAGGTAGCAACACTCAAGTTTTTATTCATCCAATCCTGATTGCCAATTATCACAGAGGTTATCTCCTGTGCATCACTATTGTTGGCATAGCTTACACCCGGTGCGATAATGTAATTATTGTCACCAACGAAAAGGGTATCGCCCGTGGTACTTACATCCAACTTAACACTTGCAGCGTGAAGAGCATACGGCACACTCATCATCTGCTGCGTTCCAATGTCTACGAAGCCGAATCCCAAATCAACCTCCATTTGCAAAAACTTCGCTCCCACCGCCCAGTTAACGGCAGAAAGGGCAACATTACTTCCGAGCTGCACGATAATCAAACCGGTGGAACTTGTATTAGTTGTTTGCACTTCTTGCCAAACTGCTTCGCCATTTGCCGTTGTATCGTGAATGGTAAATCGAGCAACAACAGAGCTGTTCACGATGGGCTGCCCATCGGCATCTCGTGCGATTGCTTGATAAGGAATTAAGGCCGGAGACTGTGCAGAGAGTACGAAACTCGACAACACACAAAGTGTAAAGAGAATGAGGCGCATATAAAGTATTTGCACGAAGGTAGCCCAAAGCGAGATTCACACAATTGCGGTAGGTGTGATTTGAATTGAAGGCGCGGGGACTGGACACTGGGGGCTGGGGACTAAGTGCAACGGCCACTTATTCTCTTTCTACTTCTCCTGCTTATTCTAAAACAAATTACAGAGCGAGAAACACTAAGAGAAGGTGAATGAAGGTGGGCGAACCGCCCCTCGGCTCCGCACTTCGCACCTCGCACTTCAAAAAAATTCTACCCGAAAAGCGGTATTGCCCTCTACCATCAAACCTCTGACTTTTGGAACATGAGTCCATGCGCCATCCACACCTCCAAAAGCAAATGCATTGTTATGCAACTCGTCGAGGCTCAGGCGTGCGCCAAAAAGAAAGAGTGCTGTAAGAAGTACAAGCACGGAAAGCGGTGTAAGAAGTGCCCGAAAAGCAGTAAATAGTGACTAGTGACTAATGACTAGTGACTAATGAGGTGGACGAAGAGAATTTGGCCAAACCGGTTTATGCCCAAGCAAAGAACATCCGCTTGGGCACTCAAAAAATAAAATAAAGTTGCCGCTTTCCCGCATTAGTCACTAGTCATTTGTCATTAGTCACTAGTCACTATTTCTTCTCCAAATTGCTATTGCGCTTGCTGTACGCAAAGTAAACCAGCACACCCAGCGTACCCCAGATGATGAACGCATACCACGTGTGGATGCGCACTTGCGTCATGAGGAAGATGTTGAAGAGTACCCCGAGTGGGGCGATGATGTTGACCATCGGTGTTTTATACGGACGGTCCAAATTCGGTTCGCGCTTCCGCAGGATGAGTACAGCGAGGCATACCATCGAGAAGGCCAATAACGTTCCCATCGAGCACATTTCTGAGATGTTGTTGATGGGAGTTACGGCAGCAACAATCGACACAATCAATCCAACCAATAGCGTGCTCTTGTAAGGCGTTTTGAACTTAGAATGAAGTGTTCCGAAAATGCCACGTGGCAGCAAGCCGTCCTTTGCCATACCGAAGAAGATGCGAGTTTGACCGAGCATCATTACGAGCATTACGGAAGTGAGACCGGCTACAGCTGCAATCGTAATCGGATATACCGCCCAGCTAATGCCTGCTCCAGAAAATGCCGAAGCAACCGGTGCTTTCAAATCAAGCGTACTGTAAGGAACCATACCGGTGAGCACGAGTGAAACCAAGATGTAGAGAATCGTACAGATAACCAGTGATGCAATAATTGCGAACGGCACATCCCTCTTCGGATTAATGGCCTCCCCTGCTTGCGTACTTACCGCATCGAAACCAATGTAAGCGAAGAACACGATGGTCGCTGCCGTGAGCACACCTCCAAAACCGAAGTTGACATCGCCCGTTGGATTTCCTGCAGCATCCAGAATCGGTTGTTCGGCAGGAATGAACGGCGTCCAGTTTTCAGGATTCACATAAAAAGCACCGGCGATGATAACAAACAACACCACAGCCACTTTCAAAACAACAATGAGGTTGTTGGTGCTGGCCGCTTCCTTAATCCCCTTGATGAGGATTCCGGTAACCAACCACGTTATCAAAAATGCCGGAAGATTGAAGGCAAAACTGCCGTAGGTAAAAGGATCATTATTCAACCAATCGGGTATGTGTAGGCCAAACATGTGCAGGAGTTTGGAGAAATATCCGCTCCAGGCCACCGCCACGGTGGTTGCACCCATCATGTATTCGAGAATCAGGCTCCAACCGATGAACCAGGCGAAGAGCTCACCCACTGTTCCGTAGGCATAAGCATAAGCAGAACCTTCCACGGGTAACACCGAAGCAAACTCGGCATAACAGAGCGAGGCGAACAAACAGCCCACGCCCGCGATTACAAACGAAAGAGCCAATGCCGGTCCGGCATGATCGTGAGCAGCGATACCGGTAAGGGTGAAAATACCGCCACCGATGATGGCGCCAATTCCCAAAGAGGTAAGGCCCCATTTGGTCAGAATTCGCTTGAGTTCGCTTTTGCCGGCCTCTGCATGGAAGGCTGAAATGGGCTTTTTTCTCCAGACGCTTGACATAAATTTTTTGGTTTAAAGGTGAGCGATGAACGGCAAGTATAAGCAATAATCGATAATACCGCCGTTCGCCCACCGACCAACCGAACACAAAAAGAATAGCCCCCGACGTTTCAGGGGCTATCCGCTTGCTTAACCTTAATTAACCTTAACTACTCTTAATCAGAGAGTACTCTTCAATATCGTTGATGTTGTATCAGTCGGTTTGATGAAATACACCCTTATAACGGGGGGAGTGAATCGAAGGTTACGTTTTGGTGTAATATTTTTTTTTTACCGGACGCACAGCAGTGCGTTCGAGACCTCGTGCTTCTTGCGGATGGTAGTGTGCATAGGTGAAAGTTTATCGCTAGAATGGACGCACAGCAGTGTGTCCGAGAATCCCTGCTTCTTGTGAATAGCATCGTATGTATGCGAAGGGAAATAAAAAAGCCTCCCGCTCGGGAGGCCTTCTTACTTAACCAAATCCATGAATTAACCAAAAAAACAAATCACGGGTTTGATACGCTTGGTGTTTTTAATTGGTTACGTTTTTTTTGAGATTTCTTTTTTTTATTGTTTTACCAGTAGCTGGGCCAATTGTTTTCCGTCGTTTGTTTGGATGACGACCTGATAAATCCCTTGCTGCAATTCGCCGATATCGAGGGTGTGGTTGATTGCGTTCACGCGCTGCGAAAGAACCAGCGCACCCAGACCATTGTAGATACTCACTCCGGAAGGAGTCGAACTCCAAACGGTTAGCATCGTTGTCGCAGGGTTCGGGAAAAAACCGGCCGACCAGTTTTGCTGGAGTTCCTCTACGCTTTCAATAAGTAGGAAAACACAATCGCTCATGGCATCGCAGCCATTGAGGGTCACGGCTTTAGCTGTCGATCCTGAGGATTTATTAAATGCCCGCAACTCAGGTAGAGGGACAGTGAACATACTTCCTATTGATGCCGAGAACATTATCTTAGACAATGAGGCATAATTTCACTGCCTTGATCCCACTATGAACTCCATCCAGGAAAATACTTATCTAGGTAGGCAATCTCTATAGTTGAAACAACTTCCTTTAACACTTCGATATTCTCCGCAGCCGCATAG
>JBJTRD010000115.1:0-9451 GCA_046075945.1 Flavobacteriales bacterium | reverse complement strand
ATTCATCTACTTCCAATTCTGATTTCAAGAAGTTTGTTGCAAAACTTACAGCAAGACTTCTCTTGCTGGCGGTCGTTTGTCTCTGCGTCTTTTTCATCCCGCTAAAACGCACCTATTACACGGGATTGATGAAGTACTCAGATTATTCAAAAATTGACTGGATAGAAAACAAACTCGACCATACACAATCACTCGATAGCACGATTGTATTTGTCGGTTCATCTATTTGCTTGAATGGAATAAACGACAGTCTCATCAATGCCCTGGATACTACTTCAACTCAGTATCTCAATTTGGGAATGACGCATACCTGCTTCGCCATCATTGACGCACTATTGGAAGATATGTTGGAACGACGTCAGCTGCGCCCGAAAAAAGTGCTTTTATGTTTCAAAGGCAACGCGATGGCCCGCAACATTCACAACATGTATCCCGCCTACGCTTCACCCTCATTGATTCTTAGTTCAGTGGCTCAAAACAACACATATTTCTTCTCATCCATTCTGAAGCGTGTTTCGTGGAATGTTCATTACCTCACACGTGGTTTCAAAATGAATGAAGAAGAACGCTCAAAAGAATTCAATTCCACGTATGGCTTCAAACCACTGGAATACCTCGAAACGGAAAAGGTAGAGAAATCATATCGCAGTCAACGGGCAGGTTCGGAAGCCAATTTCAATGCTATACAATCGGAAAATGAAGGCAATGCTCGGTCGTTAAAAACCGATTTGATTCTTGCATACACCGACATGAATGAGAACGTGAGTTATCAGCGTCACATGTTCGAACGTGCGGCCAATCGACTCGACGCACACGACATACCTTACGACATTATAGTATATCCTAATTTGGTTTCGGCCCGAATGGAAAAACAAGACATCATGGCGAACTACATACGCCGAACATTTCCCAGCATCGACTATAATCAACACCGTATCATCACGGCAAACGACACCGCATTTGCAAACGCACGCTATTACAACGACATGAATCACATGAACCCGGATGGTGCAGAATTGCTCAGTCGCTACATTTATAGTAAACTACGTTAATCCATGAAGAAACCCCGCAGAGGCTTCCGCAATCGCTACCGCAGCAATATGCCGTGGTCGGAGGTGTTGCTGAAGGATTTGCAAAGTCTTTTTACGGATACTATTTCCTGGTTGTTGAATGGTTGTCGTCTTCCTGTTTTGGTCGTATATCCTGATTATCCCAGCAAGAAAACGACCATCTACAAGATAAGTCGAAAGCTTCGTTTCCGCATTACCAACAAGCGAATTCAGCGCGCTTCGCATGTCATGTGGTTTCACGATACAACGCATGCTACTTCGGAAGTGCTTGTGCAGAGTTTTCCAAATCATTCGGTTATCAATCGGCGCTGCACCGACATTTCTAAAAAGCATGTAGATCGCGTTCACCAGGCAGTGTTTGGATATTCAACCATTATCGATCCACGCTCTTATTCGGGTAACGCTGTCGTGAAGAGTGACATCAATGCCCTACACGATGGAGAAATTGTTCGATGCCCTGTTGCCGTTCCCAACGAAAAAGCCGTTTATCAGGTACTCATTCACAACGAAACGACTTCCGGAGAATACCTCGATTATCGCGTGCCTATAATTCAAGGAACCATTCCGTTGGTGTATTCGAAATACAAACGATCAGAAGTTCGATTCACGAATGATGTGCATCGATCTGAATTGCATACACCTACTGAAAAATTCAGTGGGGAAGAGCTTTCGCTCATTGCAAGTATGGCATCTGCTATGGGGTGCGAGTTTGGTGAATTCGATGTGTTGCGCGACAATGCATCGGGTCGCATTTACGTTATCGATGTCAATAAAACTCCTTATGGTCCGCCGAAAGGATTGCCCGCAGCTGACGCGAGAAAAGCTATCAATTTGCTGACAGACACTTTTAAAAAAGCCTTTATCGATTAGCGCGGAAGGGATTTTATTTTTCCGCTGATGTTCATCGTGATGAAATCTCTCTCGGGCAATGCTCCGCGCGCCGGAGAAAATTCACGCGCGTAAAAGATAATTTGAAGGTGAAGTTTTATCCAGGTATCTATCGGAAACAAACGCTTAGCATCGCGCTCGGTTTGTTCAACACTTTTACCATTGCTCAACCCCCAGCGATACAGCATACGATGGATGTGTGTATCGACCGGAAATGCGGGAACACCGAAAGCCTGAATCATGACAACGCTCGCTGTTTTATGTCCCACACCCGGCAGCGCTTCCAATTCTTCCAACGTATCCGGCACCTCACCCTTATGGCGTTCAAGGAGCAGTTCCGACAACCGATGAATATTCTTGCTCTTGGCAGGTGACAACCCGCATGGACGAACAATCGATTCTATTTCCTTCACCGAATGCTGTATCATATCGTGCGGATTGTCGGCCATTGCAAATAGCTTAGGAGTAACAGTATTCACGCGTGCATCGGTGCATTGCGCACTTAGTAAAACAGCAATCAATAAGGTATACGCATCGCGGTGGTCCAGTGGTACAGGAGGATCCGGATACAATCGTTCAAGCTCGCTGAGGATATATTCTACGCGCTCCTTCTTTTTCACACTCTTAACGATGAAAAGTTTGTTGAATACGATCGTGGACGAACACCATTGTCTGAGTGCTTCCCATGATACTTAGATCAACGATGTTCTGTTGATCGGGAAACTGAGCTACCAGCAGGTCGTTCGTCACCGTAAACGCAGTGAAATCAGGTTTGTGATAGAGTTCGAAATAACAAAACGTAAGATCGTTTTCTACTTCCTTGCCTACCCATCGCCATTCCATGGGCACACCATCAATAGCGCACTTCAAGTGCTGTTTGCAATAGGCTTCCACCAACGCATCATTGCCATCCCCCACTTCCAACTTTACCGATTTCCCCTGTAGCTGCGAAAGAGCTAACTCCAGATCATCTGTAAACAATTTACAGGTTATTTCGAATTGTTGCGACCGGTTGTTGAATTCGATGATTGTTTTGGAGATATAAAACTTGTGCACGATAACCGATGCGGCACAGGAGACTGCAGCTATGAGCAAGCTGAGCAAAAAGACGGGGTGTCTTCGCTTAAATCGTTTGTTTAAAAACATCGTGCAAGTTTAGTAAAAGAAGGACTGCCCGAGAGTAGGCGCGATTAACTTTGCTGCATGTCGAGAATTTTAACACCGGAACAAATTGATACAGCCCAAAAGCTTATTCTCAATGCCGGCCGCATTATCATTAGCACGCACAAAAGCCCCGACGGCGATGCCATCGGATCGGCGCTGGCAATGCATCATTTTCTCGTAAGCCTGGGCAAGAACCCCACTACGATTTTACCCGATGCGGCCCCCGATTTTCTGCACTGGGTAAAAGACTATGATCAGTGTATTGTAGCCGATATCCAGCCGGAAAAAGCTGCTGCATCGATTGCCTCGGCCGACTTAATTTTTTCACTCGACTACAATCAATTGTCTCGCACAGGCGATGCAGTTTGTGCCATGCTCCAACAATGCACAGCGCCAATCATTTTAATTGATCATCATCAGCAACCCGGCGACTTCCCACGGGTGACCTACAGTGACACCGGTGCCTGCAGCACGTGTGAGATGGTATTTCGATTTATCGAACAATGCGGATGGAAAGGCCATATGAACTTGGACATTGCCACATGCATCTACTTAGGCATAATGACCGATAGCGGATCGTTTAGATATCATACGGTATCGTTCGATACGCACCGAATTGCAGGTGAGTTAATAGCACTGGGACTCGATCATGCCGACATCCATCGCAGCGTGTACGACACCAACCTGATGGATAAGCTCAAGCTCATTGGCTATGCGCTAAGTGAAAAGCTGGTTGTGCTGCACGAACACTCCACCGCATTTATCAGTCTCGAAAAAGAAGAATTACTCCGCTACAATTATCGACAAGGCGACACGGAAGGACTTGTAAATCAGGCATTATCAATACGCGGTATCAAGTTCGCTGCATTCTTTCGAGAGGGCACCAACGAAATCAAATCGTCGTTTCGCTCGAAAGGATCCTTCGATGTGAATTCATTTTCGCGCGCTCACTGGCAAGGGGGCGGTCACATCAATGCTGCAGGCGGCATAAGCAATGAAACGATGGAAGCGACACTCCTAAAATTTAGAGATCTTACGTTGCGTTACAGCAATCAAATAAACGCTTCATGAAATCGATTCTTCTTGCTTTTTCCATCTTATTACTTTTTGCCTGCAACGGCAAAAACTCGCGTCCTGTAACCGACCAGGAGATAGCCAGAGCCCAGAAAGAGATGATTGAAGAGAATAAGCGGCGGCACAACGATGAGATGAAAACAATCAGAGATTTCATTTCAAAAAACAACTGGCCCATGCAGGAAAGTCCGACGGGGCTCCAGTTCTGGGTTTACGAAAAGGGAATGGGTGAACAGGCGCAAAAGGACGATTACGCAACAATTTCCTACACCATCAGTCTGCTCGATGGAACCATTTGTTATACGGCATCCGATGCCGAACCCAAAGAAGTACACATCGAACATGACAACATCGAGAGCGGCTTGCGCGAGGCACTTCAGCTAATGCATGCAGGCGATCGTGCTAAGTTCATTGCACCGTCGCACCTGGCCTTCGGGTTCACCGGTGATTCAGGAAAAATACCTCAAAACGCCAGCGTGATATACGACATACACCTCATCAACCTACACCCATGATATCACGCCGTTTCTCATTGCATACAAGCTATCTCCTTTCCTTTTGCATCTTTTTTTGGGGCTGCAAATCTAAAAATGACGGCTTCACTGATCTGGGTGATTCAATTTCGATAAAGCTCACTGCACTTGGCGACTGCAGCCCAGCTCTGAAGGATGCAGAGTATTTCGTGGTTGCGACCTCCTATACCGCGCCTTTTCGAGATATGGTGGACGGAGGAAAAATATCCGGAGATCTATTTGATGGCACCGGCTCCTCTTTTCACACTGTGTACTGTCATAGCTTAAGCAATACCAACCTTCAACTATGGGAAGATTCAATTCATTGGCGTATTCTGAAAGAACTGTCATCATTGAATTGTGGCGATGAAATTATGCTGCGAGCCCCTCTACATGCCGTCAATAAAACATTCCTTTGCGCATACGAGGATGTCCTTCCAACGTTCCAAAATGAGAAGGTCGAAATTCAATTGAAATTATTGAAGACGTTCGATGAAGCCGGATTTCGCAGTTACCTTCAGGCAGCTGCGCAACACGGCGAAATGACAGAAAGCGAAGCCGTAGAATTATTGCTCATCCATAATCCGGAAAGGCCCTATACAAAACATGGCGACTGTTTTATCGCATCGATAACAGAGGCCACGGGAGATACCATTCATACGGGTGATGAACTCACCATTACCTACACGACCCATTTACTGGATGGAACACAACTCGATGAGCCCACCGAATTTCAATTTACCTACGGACGCCCGGGACAAATTGTAGAGGGGCTTCATTATGCCCTGAGTTTTATGCAAAAAGGAGATGAAGCAATGGTATATCTGCCCTCGAATTTGGCGTTTGGCAACGACGGTAGTAAATCCGGAATTGTTCCTCCTAACACCCCGGTTTACTTCACTTTAAAAATAGCAGATAGTCCAAACTGACATCAGTTAATAAAAGATTAACCTTGTGCTCTTCAGCTGCGTTTATGAAGGTAGCTTAGTAAACTGCACATGCATAATGTTCTGCTCACACTTATCCTTACCATACTGGCGCTTCGCATAGCGGCTCAGGACAATTTGGGTATTGCCGGCAGTACGCGTTCTCCGGTGAATACACTTTGGAACAACCCTTCAACGATTGTTGATTCGCGCGCTTTCATTGATTTTCAACTTATCGGATTCGATATTTTCGCTAAAAATGATCTTGTCTATCTGAAAGGGAAAGAGCTTTCTGTTGCGAATTTTGATACGATGACCACGGTGCCCCTGCGAAAGCAGAATACGGCCTACACAGCGTTTGGGGACATTCGTGTAGGCGGACCATCGATTTCCTTTGCGGTCAAAAAACATGCATTTGCAGTGAGTACTTCGGCGCGTGTAGTAACGGATTTACGCGGTATTCCTTCCAAGGCCTACGACTGGGCGCTCTTAGGATTTGATGCCCCCGGTGAGAAGAACAAAATCAATAGTGTCCGTAACGTTCGGGCCAATGCACTTGCCTGGGGCGAGCTCGGATTTACCTATGGCACCATCGTCAGGCGCCGCGGCACGGCCATTACACAGGCCGCCGTCACCGTCAAACGTTTGTTTGGTTATGCGGGCGTCGGTCTGCGTCTCGACTCCTGGAACTATATCATCAGCGACAGTAATTCAATTGAAACGCGCGAAATCGTCGGGCAATATGGATTTAACGACCCTACCACTGCATACATAAATGGCAAAGGATGGGGAGCCGATATTGGCATTACACACAAAGTAAAATACAAAAACGCCGAAGGCTATGAACCCCATTCGCCGTGCACCGATGGCGATTATCTCTATCGTATTGGCATTTCGCTTCTGGATGTAGGGCGTATCCGATTCAGCGACCCCATTTACAACAACAATTTCTCCCAGAGTCAGCAGGCTGTTTGGGAAAACTACCAGGGCACACAAGCCGACGATCTAGGCGACATCGACAGTTTGATAAACAATAACTTTCAATTGGTTCAAGACAACAGTGCATCAACAAAATTTGCCATGATGCTTCCCGCCGCTTTATCGGCACAAGTAGATTTCAATTTGCGCAGTAATTTTTATTTATACGGCGTGGTAACCTACGGCATACCCTGGCTGAATCAACTCGGCGTGCAGCGCTCGGGTTATGCAGGTATTGCACCTCGCTGGGAAACCAAGCGCTTCGAGGCGTCTTTACCCATTTCGATGTATCAATTCAAGCGACCACAAGTTGGGATTTGTTTTCGTTTGAATAGCATTATTATAGGCAGTGACGACCTGGCCGCATTGCTTTTCCGGAGAAACATTTACGGTGCAGATCTTTATTTTAGTTTGAAGTACACGATCTTCCGACATTGGAAGTGCGGATCTAAACAAAAGAGACCGAATTACAAGCGACATTCAGGCGGAGAAGCGCCGCCACCATGCCCCAGCTGGTAAGGCCGGCCCTTCATTTTCAGGTTCCTACATTTATAACTTGCACCTTACCTTCGCCGCATGTCGGATTCACCTATCGATGTAAAAGACTATAGCGACATGCGTCCTTATACCGACGCAGAATTGCAAGCCGCCATGGAGCGAATGGTGCAGGAACACTTGCTCATCAAAATGATGAAATGGGTTTATCCCGGGCTGCGCAAAACTGAAATCATCCAAATGTTTCGGGAGATCAAAAGTGTGCGTCAGTTTCAGGAGGAGATAAGTGCCCCGGCAGTGAAGGTGATAACACAAATGACCACCAGCGGCGTAAGCTTCACCAACGAAGCTGCAATTGAACCAAGTAGCGCGTATCTCTTCATTTCAAATCACCGCGACATTATTCTGGATAGCGCACTTCTCAATGTGAGCCTTATCGAGCGCGGCATACCCACTACCGAAATTGCCATCGGTGACAATCTGCTGAAATTGCAACTCGTGCGCGACATCGTTCGTTGTAATAAGAACTTCATTGTGAGTCGCGACGTTCAGGCGAAAGAGATGTTCTATTACTCGCTTCGCATGAGCAATTACATTCGGCATACCATCACCGAAAAAAAGACCTCTATCTGGATTGCTCAGCGCGAAGGACGTAGCAAAGACGGCGACGATCGCACAGCAACGGCACTGTTGAAAATGTTTACACTCAGCTCGGATGGGCCACCGGAAGCGACGTTGCGAGAACTCAATTTGCGCCCTATGTGCGTGAGTTATGAATTTGATCCATGCGACTTATTGAAAGCCAACGAGCTGATGCAAATAAAGCACTTCGGCAAGTATGAAAAGAAGCCGGGAGAAGATTTCCATTCAATGGTTACCGGGCTCACAGGTCACAAGGGTAAGGTCAATATTTGTGTAGGAAAGCCAATGGATGCAGCGTATCAGAGCATGAGCGCTGTTACCAACAAAAATGAAAAGTATCGCATCCTGAGTGAAGCCATAGATGAAGAGATGCATCGTATTTATCATTTATGGCCCAACAACTACATCGCGTTTGACCTCTTGAATGGCAGCCGCGAATACAAAGACCGATACTCAAACATTCAGCGCATTGCTTTTGTAAATTACATACGGGGGCACATTTTAAAATTGGCGTTGAACAGAAAAAAGTTGGGTTTACCTGCTGAAAATTTTAACAGCACCGTACGCGAAATTTTACTGCAGATGTATGCCAACCCGGTAATCAATAAGCGCAAACTGGAACCATTGGCTCCGATAACTCCAACGATGAGTGAACATGGCGCGTAACTCATTCTACATGACGCTTGTGCTTTCGATACTTGCATTCGAAAGCATTGCACAATGCGGCGCTTGCGAAACGTATGTCAATCGCGTTGTGAACGGAGACTTTGAAAATGGGAATTCCGGATTTTCCAGCTCATTGAACTATGTTACTTTTTTTCCCTTTATCTGCACGCTTTGCCCGGAAAATAATTACGCCATCGGCAACAATGCTACGCTGTTCCATAGTGGCTTTACAGGGAACGACCATACCAATCCGCCCACCGGCGACTTTTTCATTGCGAACGCACCCGGTCAATCAGGGGTTTCTGTTTGGTGTCAAAGCGTAGAAGTTTCACCCCAAACGACCTATACGTTCACATTCTGGGCTAGGGATGTTGCGAACAATAATAACCCTCATCCGCTGGCCGTGCTCAGACCTTCCTTTAATGGCATTGTTGCAAGCGATTCTTTGTTGGCACAAGGCGGCTGGAGCTCCCTTTCTGTTGAATGGTTCAGCGACAATTCTACATCGCTCGATCTCTGTATCATCGATTTTCAATCGCAAACCGGCGGCAATGATTTTGGTCTCGACGACATCTCGCTCACCGCCTGCGAGCCCATTGTACTTTCGCAACCCGCTTTTGCAGGCAACGACACAACCCTTTGCAGTCGCGATGTAATGACTCTCGGAACTACGCCCACTGCAGGCTATACATACAGCTGGACCATCTCATCAGCTCTTTCGTCGACCAGCATTGCGAATCCGCAATTTGTAGTAAACAACACCACCGGGATTCCTCAAGAATTTGAATTGATCGTAACACGAGATTCATCCGGTGTGGGGTGCACTGCTTCCGATACCATTGCAGTGGTTGTGCTACCAATGAATGAATTAAATCTTGGGGAAGACATCGTGCTATGCAGCGGTGATAGTATTTCCATCAACTGCGGAATTTGGGACAGTGTTGTCTGGTCGAATGGCGCTATTTCCAATGAAATAATAGTTACCTCAGGCGAATACTCGGTGGAAGTCTTCTCGGGTGTTTGCTCTGAGTCGGAC
>JBJTRD010000114.1:0-3484 GCA_046075945.1 Flavobacteriales bacterium | reverse complement strand
GATGAAACATACACCATCAGTGTCGACTGGCCAGCTGATTATACGGTACAATGGAGCACAGGCGAGACAACTTCTTCGATTAGCGTAAATGCTACCGGTGCGTATTCCGTGGTGGTTGTTGCACCCGACGGATGTATTTCGACGGATGAGATAGTTGTTGAGTTTTTTGATTACCCTGAACTAGAACTTGGGGTTGATACGTTCGCCTGTGTGGGGCAGGAAATTCGATTGCAGGCGGGACATCCAGGTTTGGAATACCTCTGGAATACAGGTCAGTTGTCGCGCGAGATTTATGTTGCCGAGTCGGGTGTGTACAGTGTGGAAATCACGAATGGCTATTGTGTGTCGCGCGATACAGTAGAACTTGTTTTTCATCCGCTTCCCACGCGCCCTTTTGATCCGGAGTATGCATATTGTTTCGAAGCAAGCACGGAATCGTTCTACCTCGATGCAGAAAATCCGGGTGCTACTTATGTGTGGAGCAATGATTCGACTTCAAGAATCTTGCTTGTTCTGCAACCGGGAACATTTAGTGTTGAAATAGAATCGGAATACGGTTGTGAAAACGAATTCCGGACGACCGTAAATCGTGAATGTATTGAGTCGTTATACATTCCGAATTCCTTCACACCCGACGGCGATGGAGTGAACGATGAGTGGTTTGTTTATGGGACAAACATTGTGGATTATCATCTTCAAATTTTCAATTCGTGGGGTGAATTGTTTTTTGAGAGTTTCGATTCCACAAAGCCTTGGACAGGCGAAAGGGGCGTTGGTTCCTACTACGTCGATTCGCAGGTGTTCGCTTACATTATTCGGTACAAAATCGTGCAGGATAATGGCTTGTTAAGCACGGAGCGAACCGCTCAGGGATTTGTTTCGCTCATTCGCTAAACTATTGACCGTCCAGAATCTCGTACAATTCATTCAATTTTGGTTGAAGAATAATTTCAATACGACGATTCTTAGATTTGTCGGCTTCATCCACAGGGAAGAATTCACCGCGGCCTGCAGCGCTCAGAATTTGTGGTTTCACGCTGCTGTTGGCCAGCATTATTTTCACGACCTCGGTAGCGCGCAGAACACTCAAATCCCAGTTGTCTTTCGGATAAGCCGGAGCCGCCAGCTTGTCTGTATCGGTATGGCCTTCTACAAGAATCTCCATGTCGGTATCGTTTTCAATGGCCTTGGCCAGATCAATCAATGCTTTTTTACCCTTCGGATCAACGACGGTACTGCCTGTCGCAAATAAGAGTTGTGCTTCCATACTCACGTATACTTTTCCGTCCTTCTCACTAACCGTAAGTCCCTTGTCTTTGAATCCGAGCAGGGCAGCCTGTACTTTGTTTTTCAGTGCTTGACTGGCCGCTTCTTGATCGGCCAGTAATTTTTCAAGATCGGCTAATCGTTTTTGTTTGTCGGCTAGTTCAGCATTGGTTTGATCTATAGCAGCTTGCTTTTCATTCAAATCCTTTTCAAGATCCTTTAGCATGTCTTCCTTTTTTTGCAGCGACTCCTGGGCTCTGTTCAGTTCGTCGACCAGCTTTTTATTTTCGCCGGTGGCCTGTGAAAGGAGTTCACTGCTTTTCTTCGAAAGGATGTCATTTAACTCATTGATTTTGTCATATTGTGTTTTTAGCTGACGATATTCCTTGCCAAATTGAGCGGTATCTGCAGACAGTTCCTTAATGATATCATCTTGGTTTTTAATCTTATTCTGGAGATCCTTATTGTTGGCCTCGAGCAAATCGTTTGATTTTTTCTGAGCGGAAAGTTCAGTTTCGCAGGCTACTTTTTTGGATTCCATTTCAGCAAACTTCCGTTGGGGAACGCAACTGCTGAGAGCGACTGCAATGCAAATGAGGGCAAGTGTAAGTTGTTTCATGATTGAATTGTTACAAACAAAAATGCACCCGCATTGTTGATGCGCGGGTGCATTTCATTGAATGTTTTTAACCATGGGGTGTGCAGCGAATCAGACAAGCCAGGCCTGCACTTCTTCCAGTTGAACAGCTGGAATTTCTAGCTTGTTCTTTTTGCGATATCCATTCAATTGTTGATGAACCGCTGTTGGTTTGCTCGTCTTCAACTTCTCAATGGAATCGTAGCCCGCTTTTATTACATGTTCCACCCACGCATCGGGAATGCCCAGAGCCGCGAAATCTTGAGGATTTGGTCCGGTCTGGAATTTCTCGGGGCGCATTTGAGGGAAGAACAATACCTCTTGAATTGCTTCATTGTTGGTCAGAAACATGACGAGGCGATCTACACCGATGCCCATACCGGAAGTTGGAGGCATGCCATATTCAAGTGCACGTAAAAAGTCCTGGTCAATAAACATCGCTTCATCGTCGCCACGCTCTTGCAATTTCAGCTGATCTTCGAATCGCTGACGCTGGTCGATGGGGTCGTTCAATTCGCTGTAGGCATTGGCAACTTCCTTCCCGTTTATCATTAATTCAAAACGTTCGGTGAGTTCGGGATTGCAGCGGTGACGCTTACACAAAGGCGACATTTCCACAGGATAATCCATTATGAAGGTAGGCTGTATGAAGTTGCCTTCGCACTTGGCTCCGAATATTTCATCGATGAGTTTGCCTTTGCCCATGGCATCGGTTACTTCGATGCCGATGCTCTTGGCAAAGGCTGAAAGCTCTTCCTCTGTTTTACCGGTGATGTCGAAACCGGTGTATTGCTTGATGGCATCGGTCATGGTGATGCGCAAAAATGGTTTTCCGAAATCGATGGTCCGATTGGCAAACTGCACGGTGGTTGTGCCCAACGCTTCGTTGCATACATGGCGCAACATAGCTTCCGTAAAGTCCATCATCCAGTAGTAGTCTTTATACGCTACATAGATTTCCATCACAGTAAACTCAGGGTTGTGTGTGCGGTCCATTCCTTCGTTACGAAAGTTGCGACTGAACTCGTACACGCCTTCGAAGCCGCCTACGATAAGTCTTTTCAGGTACAGCTCGTTGGCGATTCGCAAATACATGGATACATCCAGGGCGTTGTGATGTGTAATGAACGGACGCGCTGAAGCACCACCGGGAATAGCTTGCAGCACGGGAGTGTCAACTTCAAGATAGCCATGCGAGTTGAAAAAGGTGCGCATGGCATTCACGATTTTGGTGCGCGCAATGAAGGTTTCACGCACTTTTTCATTTACCACTAAATCGACATAGCGCATACGATAGCGAAGCTCCGGGTCAGTAAAGGCATCATGTATCACCCCGTCTTTGTCGGTCTTCACTACGGGAAGCGGTTTCACCGACTTAGCAAGCAGCGTAAATGAGTCGACATGCACTGAGATTTCGCCCATGCGTGTCGTAAATAACTTTCCGGTTACGCCTACAAAATCACCAAAGTGAATGAGGTGTTTTATTACTTCTTTATAAAGCGTTTTATCCTCTCCGGGGCAAATAGAATCAATGCTGATGTAGATCTGTATTTTACCGGTTGAGTCTTGCAATTGCGCAAA
>JBJTRD010000113.1:0-12515 GCA_046075945.1 Flavobacteriales bacterium | reverse complement strand
TGGGCCTTGCAAATGGCCAACATGAGTTCCATCTACGAGTTTCTGGGCGCCAAGCCTGATGAGATCCCCATGCTTTGGTTGGCCGCTCCCCTCACCGGGCTCATCGTGCAACCCATCATCGGCTACATGAGCGACCGCACCTGGCACCCCACCTTCGGTCGCCGCCGACCCTACTTCTTCATTGGCGCAGTGTTAAGTTCGATTGCGCTTTTCATGATGCCCAACTGCAGCGAGCTATGGATGGCTGCAGGCTTGCTGTGGATTCTCGATTCGTCCATCAACATTTCTATGGAACCCTTTCGTGCATTTGTTGCCGACAAGCTTCCCGAAAATCAGCGCACGTTCGGGTTCAGCATGCAAAGCCTTTTCATCGGATTGGGTTCAGTGGTAGCAAGTGCACTGCCCTGGATTTTCACCAATTGGATAGGCGTGCATGACGCAGCCGATCACACAGGCATCCCAACCAACGTGAAGCTCAGCTTCTACATCGGCGCTGCGGCTTTCTTTCTGTTTGTACTGTACACTATTCTGACTTCGAAAGAATATCCGCCACAAGAAATTCCGGCCCGCGAAAAAGTTGAGGAACGCAAAAAAGGATTTGGCGCCGGCGTCGTTGAAATAGCACATGCTATTACGCACATGCCACGCAAAATGAAACAACTTGCATTGGTGCAATTTCTAACCTGGCCCGGATTGTTTTTAATGTGGTTCTACTACACGCCTGCAGTAGGTGCCGATATTTTCGGTGGCGTTGCAGCCGACGATGCAGAGCCTGCTCTGCGTGCTCTTTACAAACAAGGCAATGAGCTGGCAGGCCTTACCTACAGCGTTCAAAACCTTGCTACTTTTTTATTCGCGCTGGCGTTACCTGTGCTTGCTTCACGCATAGGTAAAAAATTCACGCATCAGTTGTGTCTTTCCATCGGCGGACTCGCGCTCATTTCGCTACAGTTCATTCACGGAGCACAACAAGCTCATTTGTTGTTTGCGGTTATGGCATGTGTGGGCATCGCATGGGCCAGTATTCTTTCCATGCCTTACAGCATGCTGAGCGATTGCTTGCCCGCTGATAAGATTGGTGTGTATATGGGCATCTTCAACTTCTTTATTGTGTTGCCTGAAATCATCGCAGCGCTTTCCTTCGGTTGGATCATGGAACACGTGCTTCATGAAAACCGAATGATGGCGATAAGTATCGGCGGCTGTCTGTTGATTGCGGCGGGAATACTTACTATGCGAATTAAGGAGTGAGGGGTGAGGGTTACGGCTACTATAAGCATAGAATCCCATCCGAATAGAGATGTGTGCAGCGAAGCATAGACTGAACTAGGCAGTTTCTCTCTGTGTAACTCTGTGTCTCTGTGGTAAATATTCAACCACAGAGACACAGAGTTACACAGAGAAAATTCTATATTAAAGTGCCGGATTCAGGCTCCCCTATAATCCTACAATCCTATTCCTTACAATCCTATTCCTTACAATCCTAAATGCCCCAAGTCGGTCTTCTTGGTTTGCATGTACCGCTCGTTTTCCGCAACCGGCGCCACTATCAACGGCACTCGGGACTCTACGCGAATTCCTGAATTTTCAAACGCCTCCAGCTTCTCGGGGTTATTCGTCATAAGATGAATACGCGAAACACCATGATGCTTCAGCACAGCAATGGCTGCATCATACGTGCGTAAATCTGTTTCAAAACCGAGCTGATGATTCGCCACAATCGTGTCGGCGCCTTCATCTTGCAGGTTGTACGCCTTGAGCTTGTTTGTAAGACCAATGCCCCTGCCCTCTTGACGCAAGTAAATGAGCATGCCTCCATGCTCTTCGATGTATAGAAACGACGCCTTCAACTGCTCGCCACAATCGCAGCGCAACGATCCAAACAAATCGCCGGTGATGCACTCCGAATGAATGCGCACATTCACAACATCCGCCTGTGCTCCTTGGTTGAATATCGCCAGATGAGGCATTTCGTCGTTGCCACTTTCGAAGGCCTCTATACTGAATTGACCATACTTCGACGGCAGCCGCGATGACACTATATGACGAAACATTGACATGGCCGCAAAATTACAACAGCGATTGGCTGGAACGAACTACGATCCATTATCCCTTTACAACATGAATAGTTCCGCGTCCTTGCGCCGACAGATAGTTGACCACATAGCTTCCTTCACTCCAACTTGCGCAATCGATCGTGTTCAGCCCCGGCAACAATTTTCCGCTATGTACCATTCGCCCGCATCCGTCTAAAATTTCAAACGTAGCAGCGCATGCACTCACCAGGCTCAGCGATGAAATAACAGGATTCGGATACACTTGAATAGCGGCATATACTTCCGCAACGTCCAGATCAATAATCGACTCAGTGTCGGCACTCACGCAATCATTGGCATCCGTAACCGTCACTGAATACGCACCCTGACCAATGCCATCCAACACCTCATCAGTAGCGCCCGTGCTCCAGAGAATGGAATACGGCGGCTCTCCACCCGAAATGGAAAGCTCCATCGATCCGTTGTTCCCATTATTGGCATTCGTGATAAACGAAATCTGCGCATCGAGAAATGGATACTCGGCAACTACTACGTTCACCACATCCGTGCACCCGTTTCCATCGGCGAGGGAAAACTCGTACGACCCCGACGGCAAGGCATTCGGATTTTGCCCCTGCCAGTCGTAGGTATATGGCAAAGCTCCACCACTGCCGAAATATTGCAGCTGCGCAACTTCTCCGACACACACACTGTCGACACTCGCTGTGAAGTGAACCTCGGGAAACGCTTGTATACTGAAATTGACACTTCCAATGCAACCATTGGCGTCGGTAGCAACGCCCACATAATCGCCCGGGTGAAGCGCATTCATATCAAAATTACCCTGAACTGAAAACACATAACCACCGCTTCCTCCCGTTGCAGTCAAGAGAGCCACTGCAGTTGTATCACCGCAGATGATGACTGGCGCAGATGAAACAGTAACAGGAAGCGGATTTTGGAGCGTTACTTCACCGAATACAGAGCACGCATTTTCATCTATGGCTTCATAAGCATATGCACCCGCAGGCACATCGCATGCAACATTACCCGTTGCAAGACCCGTCCATATAAGCACTGACGGCTCCTCGCCATTCAGCAAAATACTCACACATCCATCCGTATCACCCACACAACTCGGATTTACTGTTTGCTCCTCAACCAAAGGTGCGGGCAACTGTGTAATTTGAATCGATAGTGAATCCACCGCTCCACACACACTGGTTACATGAGCCCAGTAGGCTCCGGGTTCATCAACAACATACGAATTCTCCGTGCTGCCATCCGGCCATTCCACTGCACTTGTTCCCGCCACGGTAAGCACAACCTCATCCATACCACTACAAAGAAAATCTTTCGAAGTAAGGATGGAAACAGATGAACTGCTTCCCTCGGTTAATTCATGCACCTCATCTGCCGCCAGGTTGTAGTATATATCACTGGTGCCACTGGGCCATTCCACTCGCAAACTATCGACTACCAGCGATGAGCCCAACGATAAAATTTCATACTGCGAATCTTGTCCAAAAAAGCTCTCCCCATTGAAGGTATGTGTATAATACTGCTGACCTCCATGCCAGTAGAAAATTTTGGCCCCTACTGCATCGGAGTTGCCATTGGAACCATTCAAATCCAGCTTCATCCAGTGATTCACACCACCATCATTTTGCCATACTAAAAAACGCGATGGAAAGGTGAAAACATCGCAAAAATCCCAATAACCATCATTGTTTAAATCACCTTTGGCAGAAGTAAAACTATTGCCCATATCAGCCGGCATACTGATGTTCGTGAATGAATGATCACTCTGCTGTTTCAATAAAAAATTAATGTTCTGATTCACCAGCGGAGCCTGCGTAAGCACGTGCAAATCGTCATACGTATCATGGTCTATATCCATCCACATGCAGCCCCACGAGAGGGCTTGAACTGCTGCTCCCGTTTCAAAAGCTACATTGGTAAATACCCCGCCATCATTGCGCATTAGACGATTTCCGCTTGCCACGTTCGTGATATACACATCCAAATCCAGGTCATTGTCGTAATCAGACCAACAAAGTCCCATGGCCTCAATACTTACATTCAATCCTATGGTACTGCCCACAGCTGTAAATCCGGTTCCATTGTTTTCGAACATTTCGGATGGAAAACCAAGATCGTTTGCAACGTACAGGTCGAGCAGACAATCGTTGTTATAATCGACCCATGTGCTCATGTAGGAGGGCTGACTGCCATTATCTACTCCCACCACATGAGCAACGTTCTCAAATGTACCGTTACCCAAATTGTGCAGCAACCAGTTTTCTGAAAAGTAATTGCACACATACACATCCAGAAACCCATCGCGATCGAAGTCGGACCACGATGCGCCCATAGCATCGTCGCCTGCAGAGGGCAGTGCAAGATTAGCACTCACATCTGTAAAACTCAGTGCGCCATCGTTGCGCCAAAGTTTACAGCCTGCATTGGCCGCACAAATAAAAAAATCGGAATCACCATCGTTGTCATAGTCGACCCATTGAATTGACTTTACCTGCGTTGTATTGGGGAATGCATACACCAGCGTAAGCACTCCGTTTACGTTTCGCAACACCAGTATCGCATCGTTGCCCTGCCCTATTGTTAAATCGTCCCAGCCATCATGATCGAAGTCGTACCAACTTACACCTGAAGTATGACCACTGGGCATACCGGTGAGTTCGATACCGTGAATCACTTGTGAAAACTGCGCGCTAAGTGTTGCACGAATAGCACACATCAAGAGAAATATCAGAGTAATTATTCGCATAGTAGAGTTTCAGAATCAGCACGAAAGTACTTGAAAAAACCGCAGCACACACGCGTGCATCACTTCGGCAATCGGGGATTCATGAGTTTAAACCAAATCGGCGGAAAAAGCGAAAGCAGCATCATAGCCGGGTAGCCTGCAGGCAACTGAAGAGCGCCTTGCATGCTGCTCAAGGCCTGATAATGTTTACTCGGCTCCCAGTGATGATCGCTGTGCCTAGTCAGTTCAAATAACACCAGCCTACCCAATGCGTGATCCGAATTCCAGGAGTGCTCGGGTTCTACATCTTCATACCGAAACTCGCTCACCTTAACACGATACAAACCATAATGCTCGATGTAGTTAACCGTTTCAAGAAGTAATATCCCCATGAGAGCAGCTCCCAAAAAACACATCAGCACATGCATCGAAAACAGCCAAAAAACACCCGCACACAAGCCAATCTGCAACAGTAACATCATCAGCATTTCATTGTGTACACTGACGACGGGCTGTTTTTTCCTGCGAAGTTCCTTGGTTGTTATTTCCCATGCCGAACGAAACGATTGCACCAGAGTGCGCATCCAGAACACATACAACCCCTCGTTTCGGCGGGCTGTCGCTCCGTCGCCCGATGTGCCCACATTCCTATGATGCCCCTTGTTGTGCTCAATATAAAAATGCATGTAGAGCGAAGTGGCAAGCAATACCTTGGCCATGCCACGCTCGTAACGCCTGGTGCGATGCCCGAGCTCGTGCGCTACATTGATACCCAGCACGCCGCACATCATGCCCATGGCTGTTATTTTACCTACCAAATCGGCAGTGGGCATAGGTTGCTGCACCACAACCAGGAACCAACCGAGCATCATCAGTTGAACCGGTAAGGCGAGATAAATAATCACGTCGTACCATCTGTTTTCTTTTGCGGAAGAAATTTCTGCAGCACTTAAATTTTTACGGCTCGGCCCAACCCATTGATCCACCAAGGGGATGAACCCAAATCCATACAACAAGGGTAAATAACAAAGCCAGCCCTGCGCGCTGAAACTGACTGCTACTGTCACCGGCAGTGAATAGGCCAACAGGTATTTCAGCGGGCGCATCACGATGGATTTTTTTCACGGATAAACTGCAACAGTTCTTCATCTGTTTTGCCCACCAGCGGCAACGCCTGCCGGGCCTGCTGCGCCCAGGGCGACTGCGGATAAAGCTCTATCACTTTGTTGTACTGCTTGATGGCTTTGCTGCTCATATGCATATGAGCGTCGTAGATAAATGCGACCAGATAAGCGGCCTCAGCTCTTCGTTGCACATTGGCTGAACCGTCGTGATAGTTGGCCAGCAGTTCAACCGCCTTATCATATTTGCCGAGCGCATCAGCCACCCTTCCTGCCTCAAACAAATAGTTCAGTGCGGTGGTGTCTTGCGGATGCTTGTTGTAATAATCCTGATAGGCGCGCAACAGTCGCAACCCCGCTGCCCGGTCGAGCACAGTGTCTTTCTGTGTGCGGCCCTCCATCGTTTTGATTTCAAGCAACAGGGGGTCCGTTACCACTTCGCCAGGCTTCTCGGACGAAGCGAGGGTGATTTCCTCACCCGGCCTTGCAGAATCACCATCGGAGCATGTCGCGAAAAACAAGGCGACTGCGATGACATAGATATAATACTTCAAACGTTTCATATTGCAATGCTCGTCTATTTCGGAAAACGCATGCGATAATTCACATCCACATTTCCCTTCGAAATATCGTTCAGTTTCCCCTTCAACAAGGTGCGCTTCAGCGGGCTGATGCGATCAATAAACAGCACACCTTCGATGTGGTCGTATTCGTGCTGCACCACGCGAGCGGCAAAACCATCGAGCTCCTCTTCATACAAGTCCCAGTTTTCATCGTAATACTCAATCTTCAGTGTGGGCTTGCGCTTTACCTCCTCCCGCAAATTGGGAATCGACAGGCACCCTTCCTCACAACTCCACTCCTGCCCCATTTCCTCGAGTATGATTGGATTTATAAATACGCGCTTGAAATCTTCACACGACGGATCACCATCTTCCCCTTCGGCAACCGGAGTAGCATCGATAACGAACAATCGAATGCCCTTGCCAATTTGAGGAGCCGCCAAACCAATACCGTTGGCATGGTACATCGTTTCAAACATATTTTCAATCAACTGCTTCAGGTTCGGATAATCTTCATCGATATCCTCTGCTCTTTTCTTCAATACCGGATCACCGTAGGCTACTATGGGGAGAATCATAGTGCGAAGATAATGACGAGTGACGAGTGACTAATGACAAGTGACAAGTGGCGAGTGGCGAGTGATTCATTAGTCACTTGTCATTTGTCACTAAAAAAAAAGGGCCCCGCTTGCGCGGAGCCCCTTTTAAATTATCTCGACGAGAGACGATTATTGCTTAGCAACAATCATACGTTCTGTCATGATTTCACCGTCAACTGTGAACTCAACATTGTAGATACCTGAAGCCAATGGCTCAGCGAATGTTACAATCTGGTTCAACGAACCTTCTACAGCGAAACGGTTGGTGTAAACAATGCGACCCATTGCATCGGTGATGCGAACGAATACATTGTCTGACTCAATACCTGAAACATTCAGGTTCACCATTTCCCCGTTGTTCGGGTTCGGATACAAGTTAGCAGCGATAAAGCTTTCAACTTTCACATCTTGCTCAGCAACTTCTTCGTTGAGCATTGTGCTAGCTGAAGTACCATTCACCAAAATTCGCTGGGTTGGACCGTACTGGCCTGCACCGTAAACGAAGTTCGGGCGAATCTTAACATCCCATGCACCTGGGTTTGCGAGCAATGGCAGAACCGAAAGCTGCAAATAAGGTGAGTTGGCAATGGTGTTATAGGTTAATGGCAGACCTGTAGCAGTTCCACCACATCCACCTGCCACCTGAGTGAACTCATAGGTGTAAGAGGTTGCACCACATAGAACCGCACCGGCCACTACCGGAGTACCGGCCAGGTAGGTCGAACGCAACAACGCTGCAGGACAACGCTGAGTTGAACGAACCTCAACATTTGGTTGTGTAATGATAGAAATTCCGGAACAGTTCGCATCTGTTGTCGAACCGCTTACCAGAATAACATCAGCAGCACCTGTGCTTGGGAACAAAGTGTATGTAACATCCACACGAGCCGTGTATGTGCCGCCATAACGCAATGCAAGCGTCGGATTCGACAATGCAATCAGGTTATTACCGCTTCCGGTTCCAACAACGGTAGTTGCTGTGCCTGCGGTTGCACCGGTTGGAGTGAATGTGAACGAGTAAGATACAGCTGGTAGTGTACCACGGTAGATACCCTTGAAGGTATTACACAATGGGAAACCTGCCGCAGGAACTGCATAGCTACAACCACTCTTAGTAAGGTGAGAAATGCTGAAGGTGAATGCACCTGTCTGGCCGGCCACAGCCGCACCAAACGACACCCAGTACTGAGTGCCCGGTGTAAGACCTCCTACGTTCAGGCGCTCGAAATCGCTCGTGCCTGAGCTTGCATTCTCATTGCTGATCAAGATGTAGTTACCAGCCAGATCCTTGCTGTACAAGCTGATCTGGTCGTCCATAGTAGAACTGCTCATTTCGATAGAAACACCCTGTCCCACCGCAACAAAACGATACCAGATATCTGCAGCTACGCTCAACGTACTCTCAGGTGAGTTAGTAGCGCTGGCTGTAGATGCGGTTTGTGTTGTGTAGCCCGGATACACCTGGTTGCTAGAATAGATAACATTCGTAGCAAATGCAGGAATATCGTTCAACACGATCGGAGGCTGAATATTCACAACATAGTCGTGAGCTTCACCATAGGTAGTTACCAAACATGCATCGTTTGCATCCAGAATACCTGCTCCGAACGCTCCGATAACGCGCATCTTCTTCAAGCCATATGTCACGTTGGATGTTGGTACACCCAAGCTGAATGTGGCAGTAGCCGATGCGGTCGTGTTGAATCCAAGGAATTCAAGTGGATCGTTGAAGTCACCATCACCATCCACGTCGAGGTACGCAGCAAAGAACTGGTTGTTCGCCGGGTTCAAGCTGGTAGTGTTGATGGTGTAGGTAGTACCCTGATACATTGTACATGTAGTCGTTCCGTTTACCGGACCAACCGAATAGTCTGCATAACCGAGAGCAGAGTTAGGAGATGCGCATCCTGTACCTGTGTGGTTCATGATGGTAACACCGCCCGGGTTAAGGATAATCACGTTACCCAAACCATAACCTGTATTACAACCGGTGAAACCATCACCCGTTCCGAAGATGGGTTGACAGTAGGTAGCCTCCGCATTGATGTAGTTGTTACGAACCCTGGTGCCCGTACCTGTGCAAGAGGTCATAGCCATTGTAACAGTGTACTGACCCGGTTCTTCAAACTGTACTTGCGGGTTGCGCGAAGTAGCTGAAGTTCCATTCACATACGTCACCGTGTTTGGTACGAATGTCCACGCATACGTGGTCGGACCAAATTCATCGGTTGTTGTAGTGAAAGTAACCGTCTGAAGTACACCACCGGTAGAAGGTGTTGTGTCGTCTGCGAAGAAGTTGGCCACCGGAGGTGCGCTGGCAACATTCACAGTAACAAACGCCTGCTGGTTCACCGAGTTGTCACAACCGGTGTTGAGGTCGGTTGCAATCAACTGGTATGTAGTGTTAGCAGTTGGAGCAGCTGTTACTGTTGAAGTAGTAGTTGAACCACTGATCTGGCCCGAAGGCGACCATACAAATCCATAGTTCACCGGTGGGTTGAACTTCCATCCTTCCGGACCACCTGACCATGTGTTGGTGTTTCTTCCTGCAGCAAACGCATTGATGGTTCCATCAATGTTCTCAGCACCCACTACAGTCACATTCGTTGCGCCTGGTGTTGTGCCTGCATCTGCCTGCAAAATATTCACCTCGATGATACCGGTGGTTTCCTGGAATTCGATCTGACCTCTCAAACGCTTACCGGAATCAGCGAAACGTGTTCCGTTCATGAATACGGAGAATACACGGTTTGGAGCTGTACCGGAGGTTTGATAACGGATGGAATTACCACCACCGTTGCTGAAGTTCAAATCGGTCCAGAACAACGCTGCGAAGTTATTCGGCGTTGTTGTTCCGAATACAGGGGTATACCCTGTGCTGAACGTAGGACCAAACTGTACGTTACCGTTGGTGCTGATAGCACATGTGGTGTAGTTGTTTCCGAGGAAGTTGAAGGTAAATCCGATCGGAATGTTTTGCCACAAACCATCATCGAGGCTACCTGTGTTCAATGGAACCAGTGATACCGCGTTCTCCACAAGTGAAGTATACGAGGTCAACGGAATCGGAGAGTAACTATCCGAAACAATTGTAAAGTTGGTCGAAGATGTGTTCGAATTCAACGTAGTTGTTCCACCAGGACACACAGAGTCGAGAGCCGCTGTTGGAGTTACCGCAGGGAAGTCGTAACGCGAAATAGGCGTCACGATTCGGTCGTAGCAGTATCCATCGTCGGCATTCAAGGTAACGGTAACCGAGTTGTTGAACGAAGCTACCACAGTATTACCTGAAGTAACATCCAGAATACCCGCAGGGCTCCATGCATAGCTGTATGGAGTTGGGTTCGAAGAAGAAGCTACCAATGTTGAAGTGTAGGTAATTGAAGAAGGACCACAATTCAATGGACTGCTGTTCGAAATCGAAATTGCAGGAGGTGTCTGGAAATCGAGTACAAGCTGGCTGCGTGTACTTTCACCATAACCGTTGTATACCGACACCCAAATGGTATCGTCGGCGGTAAGACCGGCAGGGTTGTTCAGGAAGCCATAAACAATGGTGTCACCCAAAGCAGTTGAAACTGCAGGAGTACCACCTGTTGCTTGCAGATACCAACGTGCTGTATATGTCAGCGACTGACCCAACACAGTTGCAGGGTATGAACCTGCAGGTACGTATGCTTCGATATCCTGCTCACCGCAGAATCCTACCGTGCCTGCTCCGTCTACCAATGACAATTCACCGTAACCAACTGCAACAGGTGCAGTAGGCACAGGAAGAACAGTCAGATAAACAGAATCAGGGTTCGCTGCATTCGAGCATGCCGATACGTTGTCGGTAATCAACAACTCGTAACCAATCACACCCGATGCAGTTGGAAGAGCAGTAGCAGAACCGAGGTTCGCTGCACCGCTGATCTGACCTGATGGTGACCACGCAAATGTGTAGTCTACCGGTGGTGAGAATTTCCATGCACGCTGGATGGTAGATGTTCCGGTTTGTGAATTCCATGTACCGCCTTCACAACGAGGTGCAACAGCTCCGATGGTACCGGTAGCGTTGTTTACACCGATTGTCTTCGCACTGGTGCTGGTTGCCTGACCCAGGTGAATCTCGAAGATACCTGTGGTTTCGCTCAACTGAAGCTGTACGGTTTGAAGACCGTTGGTAGTAAAGCCCGGAACCTGGAAGAAGTCGAGAACGAACTTACGGTTCGGAGCAACTCCATCTACCCAGTAACGGATAGAACCTGAAGTAACCAGATACAAGTCAACCGCGCACAGCGCGATGATGTTGGTTGGCTCGAGGGTAGTCGGGAATGGGTTCGCATACGTGAAATCACCCAAGTTTGCTGCGTTGTATGCACCAAACTGTACCACACCATTCGTACCTACGTTCAACGAAGTATAGTTGTTTCCGAAGAAGTTGTAGGTGAAGCCCAGTGGCACTGTGCTCCAACCACCATCATCCAAGCTACCACTGGTAAGTGGTGTGCTGGCAACACCACCTGAGACAAGTACAGTGGCTGTTACAGGAGGCGTGATACGGTTGTAGCCAATGCTACCTGCGCTTGGCGGACAAGGCGATACGCTGAAGTTACCCTGCGTAACACCTGAAGCCAATACCGATGTAGCGCCCAACTGAATAACAGCAGGTGTAGCCGTCATGGTGGGTGTTGGTAATGGGAATACCGATACTGCACGCTGTGACACGCTGTAGCAACCGGCACCGCCAACTTCTTCTGCAGTCAATGTAACTACGAACGAAGAGTCGTCAGCAGCATCCAGGAAGCCATTGGCACCCGGAGTGAACACATCGGCAGCATTGTTGCCCGAACCATTCGACCAGGTATAAGTATACGTGGCTGTGCTGGTAGCGTGCAAAGTAGACTGATACACCGGACCATAACCGCAGTTGATGTCCTGATCAGGACCTTCGTTGGTGATGGTGATAGCCGGAGGAGCAGTGTAGTTCAATGTGGTTGTAGCTGTTCCGATACAACCTGCGCCATACGTACCTGTTACGGTGTAGGTCTTGGTTGAAGTCGGAGAAGCAATTACCACAGCGCCCGTTGAAGTATTCAACTGTGCAGTCACATCGTTTGGTGTCCAAGTGTAATCGGCACCACCTGTCGCTGTGAACGTTGTACCCGGATTACCACACACGGTTGGATTAACCGGAGTAACAGCCAATGGGTTTTCAGTTACATCATAAACAGATGTAGTACCGCTTGCAGTCAAACCACACGCATCGGTAAGTGTAATGCTGAATGTTGCATCGGCATTCACAGTTGCAGAAGGAGCAGCAGCAGAAGCACTAGAAAGTGTAGCGTTACCGCTATCTACCGTCCATGCATACGAAGCGTATGGCAAACCACCGCCTACAACACCTGCATTAAGCAATGCAGTGCTACCAGGACATGGAACAGCCG
>JBJTRD010000112.1:0-3666 GCA_046075945.1 Flavobacteriales bacterium | reverse complement strand
TATCAACCTTCTGCGCCTCCGCGGTTATCAAAAAAATTACAATTCCAACATATCCACGATGCGCACCAAGTCATCGTCGGTAGCAAATGGGATTTCGAGTTTGCCGATGCCGTGTTCGTTACGCGCAAGCTTGGCCTTCTTGCCAAACTTCAAACGCAGGTCGGCTTGCATTTTTTGGAACTCAAGCGGCAATACTACCTTCTCTGTTTTGAAGAGCTTGGGCGCATCGTCTTCTTTCGCGAGTTCTTCTACCTTGCGAACGCTCAAATCTTTCTCGAGTATGAGCTTGTAGATTTTCAATTGCTTGGCCTCGGGCTCGCAGTTGATGAGTGCGCGGGCATGTCCCATGGAGATGCGCTTCTCGATAATGCCGATTTGAATTTCGGGCGGAAGTTTCAGGAGTCGCACATAGTTCGTCACCGTTGTGCGGTCTTTCCCTACACGCTCTGCAAGCTTCTCTGTAGTGAGGCTGCACTCGTGCATGAGACGCTTGTAGCTGATGGCCACCTCGATGGCGTTGAGGTTTTCGCGCTGAATATTTTCTACCAACGCCAGCTCGAGCATGTTCTGGTCGTTCGCTGTGCGCACGTATACAGGAACCTCTTCGAGTCCGGCCATTTGAGAAGCACGGAAACGCCGCTCACCGCTGATGATCTGGTACTTCTGTGCCGATACCTTACGAACAGTAATCGGTTGTATCAACCCAAGCTCTTTGATGCTCTGCGACAATTCGCGCAGGGCAGTGGGATCGAACTCCTGACGGGGTTGAAATGGGTTCGCTTCGATTTGTGAAATACGCAATACCGAAATAGGTCCGGCCACATTGCCAACTTCAGCAGCCGGCATTATTTCAGGAATGTCGGCTACCGCAGTATCAACGGCTGCTTTGCCATTGGTGCCTTCCTTCACACTCTTGGATGCATTCTCTAACAGGGCGCTCAAGCCGCGGCCCAGGGCAGGTTTCTTAGCCATTTTCTATTTGGATGAATTTCTCTTCGTTGCTCATTTTGGTCATCGAGTTCTTCTGCAGCACTTCGCGCGCGAGGTTCAGGTAGTTTACCGAGCCTTTGCAGCTGGCGTCGTGCATGAGGATGGTCTGTCCGAAGCTCGGTGCTTCACCCAATGTAGTATTGCGGTGGATGATGGTGTCGAACACCATTTCCTGGAAGTGCATTTTCACTTCTTCCACTACTTGATTGCTCATGCGCAGACGTGAATCGTACATGGTGAGCAAAATGCCTTCGATGGTGAGATCTGTATTGAGTTTCTGCTGCACAATCTTCACGGTATTCAACAGCTTGCCCAACCCTTCCAGTGCGAAGTATTCGCACTGCACGGGAATGATAACGGAATCGCTTGCTGTGAGCGCGTTTACAGTTACCAATCCGAGCGATGGTGAGCAGTCTACAATAATAAAGTCGTATTCATCGCGAAGCTTGTTGAGGGCATTGCGCATCATGTATTCGCGGTTGGTCGCGTTGATGAGTTCGATTTCAGCCCCCACCAGGTCGATGTGAGCAGGAATCAAATCGAGATTCGGATTGTCGGTGGTGAGCACCAGATCTTTCGGGTGGATATCGTTTACCAGGCATTCGTAGATGCCGGCCTTGATATTTTTCGGATCGATACCAACACCACTGGTGGCATTGGCCTGCGGGTCGGCATCGACCAGCAATGTTTTGTATTCCAACACGCCCAGCGCAGCAGCAAGGTTGATGGCTGTGGTGGTTTTTCCTACGCCTCCTTTTTGGTTGGCGATGGTAATAATTTTACCCATAATCGAAATGGTTGTGGTTGTTGTTTTTTTAGGTGTTTCACGCCCGGTTGTTCGGTCGTGGAACGCTACGAAAGTATAGTGGAACAAAGCGTTTCACGGTTTCACGGCCTGTAAAGTTGTACACACGTGAATTGTGAGTTCGATGTTCATAAGTGTGTTTCGGCCACTGAAAATAAGAGGTTTGAAATCTCACCTGGAAGAATAAAAGTTCGAAATAGGGGAGATTTGTGTTGAAAAGAGAATGGCGCGTCAAAGCTCTTTGGCGAGGAATGTTTCCGGGGTTACGATTGTCAGGTGATTGATTTTACTGAGAAAGGGTTCGTGTATATTCGTCGTATGAATCGCATTGTATTCTCTATTTTATGCATGATGATGTCGATGATTTCGTCGGCGCAAATCGATACCCTCTTCTGGTTTGTGGCGCCCGAGGCCACTTCGGGGCATGGCGATGCGCCGGTGACCTTTCGCATGGCCGCGTTCAATAACCCTGCGCAGGTAATCATTGATCAGCCGGCCAACCCGATGTTCATGCCGCTGGTCACCAACATAGCTGCCAACTCGGCTGTATCGGTCGATGTGACGGCATATCTGAATCTGCTCGAAAATCAGCCGGGTGATCAAGTGCTCAACAAGGGCATTCGCATTCGATCCAACAACTTCATCACGGCCTATTACGAAATCATCACGTCGTGTCAGTGCAATCCGGAAATATTTGCGTTGAAGGGAAAGAATGCATTGGGAACAGAGTTTTACACACCCTTTCAAACCGCCTGGAGCAATGGGAATTATTTCCCGGTGCCGAATGCTGCAGCCGACATTGTAGCAACAGAAGACAATACGATTGTCACCATCACGCCAACTACTGCGGTGATAGGCCATGCCGCGGGCGTTCCCTATGAGATAACGCTCAATCAAGGACAGACCTATTCTATGGCGGCGCAATACACTGCGGGCCCCGATCATCCTGCGGGCTCTTTCATTACTTCCAACAAGCCAATTGCTGTGACCATTAAAGATGACTCAGTAGGCAATGGAAGTTGCTACGATATCATGGGCGATCAGCTTATACCCACCGATTTGATCGGCACGGATTACATCGTGATGAAGGGTTTTTTATATGACGGGGCAGGGGAAGCCATTTACGTGATGGCAACACAAGACAACACGGATGTCTTTATTGATGGTTCGGCCACGCCGTCGGCCACCATAAACACGGGGCAGCAATGGTCGTATTTGCTCACCAATCCGTCCACCTTCGTGACGACGTCGGCGCCTGCTTACATATTGCACGTGACAGGCGAAGGCTGCGAGCTGGCGGAGGCCGTCTTGCCACCCATCGAATGCACAGGATCACGCAAAGTGTATTTCGTGCGAAGTGTGGATGGCGCATTTGGAGTAAACATTATGACACGCACCGAGAACATCGCCAACTTTACCTTGAATGGAAATGCGACGCTGATACCCGCTGCTGCATTCAACTCGGTAACCGGCAGTGCCGGTGAATGGATGAGCACGCAGATTTTATTCAGCACTGCCAACATTCCATCGGAAGAATTTACGGTAGTTGAAAATTCGACCGGATTGTTTCATTTAGGCACTATCAATGGCGGCGGAGGTGGTTGCCGGTATGGATATTTCTCAGACTTCGGTCAGTCGAACCCACTCGAAATCGATGCGAGCTTTTGCGAGGGCGATACCATATCAATTCAACCCAACGACGATTACCTCAGTTACTTGTGGAGCACAGGCGATACAACCGCGGTCATTTCAGTATCGGAACCCGGAGAGTATAGTCTCACGGTTGAAACGTCGCCCAGTTGTATCGACAGAGATACTATTCAGGTATAGATGTTTTTGAATCCACTCATCAACCTTGCGTTGTTTGATAC
>JBJTRD010000111.1:0-10648 GCA_046075945.1 Flavobacteriales bacterium | reverse complement strand
AATCTATTGTACAATAATGAAACACCTCTTCCGCAAAATCGCCGTATCGCAACGCTTCTCGGAAGCCGAACTTGAAGCATTGAACAATGAACTCGCACTGCTTAAAGTGGCTATCGAAGCCAATCGGAACGTGAATCCTATGGTAGTGCGCCCGAGTTTGTGCGCAATGCAACTCTTCGCAAACTGCGGAGCACACGAAAAACAGGACGTGCTTTCATTTATCCATTCCATTCAAAACGAAGATTTTTCAGCTCCTTGGTCCGAGGCTATTATGCAACTGTCGACCGCCGTCTTTGCCGACCTGCAAATAGGCCGCGTAGGAAGTCTTCTGGAAAAAATAAACGATCAAAAGTCACTTACTACCGCTCAGGTGAAAGAAGAGCTCATTTCATCACTCACCGACAAGCGCCTCAGTGGATTGTATGAAAACAAAGTGGATGAACTGAATATCGATTTTACCGTGCAGATTTTGCCCTTTGGCTTGGAAGTCCTGGATCCGCGCATCGTTCGTGTGGCTCCTCATAAGGCCAACGAATTACACCGACACGCGCACGAGACGGTGTTCATCTTTTTAGAAGGTGAAGGAAAGGTAATGGTCGATCAGTTTGAAAACCCGGTAAAACCCGGTGATTTTGCATTCATCCCCCGCTGGTGCAACCACCAGTCGATCAATACAGGGGATACTGATTTGGTATTTCTCGCAGTGGCCGATTTCGGATTAACAGGAAAAAGTTTCGTAGGTAATTATCTTAAAACCGCCCGCCTTAAGGCACAATCAACCAACGAGTAAACGCTTGTGTATGAAGAAGAGAACTATCAGAACAACTGAGGTGGGGGCGACTTACCCGATGGAGTTTACTACTATGTGTTGAAAGTTGAGTTTTGTGGAAGCATAGCAAGTTACATTCACATTGTGAGGTGATTTCGAGTCAGCTTTGATGCACGTTATGACGATGTGCTTCCCTCGCCGTGTACTATTTTAGCAAAACTAATTTAATTCATACAAAATTATTCTTTTCGTGATGGGCACTGACACTAACACGACTTCGCAAAAACAGGGATTTAATGCCCTCCTGGTTGAGTGCACTTCCTTAATAATACAGTCTGAAGAAAACAACTTCGCTGAAAGAATTGATCTTCTTCTAAAGCTCATCGGGGAGTTTTCCGGCGTTGATCGTTCTTACTTTTTCGCTTATGACCCTATTGAAAAAACATGCTCCAATAAAAATGAATGGTGCAAGGCCGGCGTGGAACCGCAAATTAACGATTTGCAAGACATTCCCGATGAAATGATTCCGAGATGGATGGAAAAAATGTTTGCCGGAGACGAAGTCTATATCGACAATTTAAATACACTCCCGGAGTCATGGGATTCAGAAAAAGCAATACTCGAACCGCAGGGAATTCAGTCATTGCTCGTTCTTCCGGTTCGCGAGAGTGAATATTTGTTCGGCTTTATTGGATTCGATGCTGTTGAAAATAAAATTATTTGGGATGACGCATCGCGCATGTTGCTCAGACTTATAGCTGATAATGTAGGATCTGTTATCCGGCGCAATGAACAAAATAGAGTGCTCAAGGCAAAAATTCAACTCGCTGAAGAACTCGCCGCACAAGCCAATGCGGCCAACAAAGCCAAGTCTGAATTTTTGGCCAATATGTCGCACGAAATACGCACCCCACTCAATGGCGTCATTGGTTTTGGTGAATTGCTCAACTCTACTGATTTAAATCCAGACCAAAAGGAATATGTGCGGTTCTTGAATGAGTCAGCTTCTTTGCTCATGGAGCTAATCAATCAGGTTTTGGATCTTTCTAAAATCGAAGCCGGCAAAATGCAACTCAGTTCAGAACGTTGCGATTTGCGCAAGATTTTCGAAACCGCCTTTCAACTCACGCAGCCAGCAGCTGAAAAGAAAGGCGTAAAAACATACTTAACTCTTGACAGCAAGTTGCCCATTCAAGTAACTGCCGATTCCATTCGTTTGTCGCAGGTGGTCATCAATCTAATGAGCAATGCTATTAAATTCACGGATACTGGCAGCGTTACGCTTACCGTCGACGTGCTTGAAGGGAATGACGAATCATCGGTTACAATTCGCGTAGGCGTTCGAGATACAGGTATTGGTATTTCGGAGGTACAAAGGCAAATCTTGTTTACAGCGTTCGGTCAGGCTGATGCATCGACCTCTAAGCGTTACGGAGGCACAGGCCTCGGGCTGGTTATTTCGAACAACTTGCTGCACCTGATGAACAGCAAAGTCGAATTTGAAAGCGAGTTAAATAAGGGAAGTCATTTCTATTTTACTATTGAGTTACCCATTGAAAAAACAGACAACGGGCAACATACATATCAGCAGCAAGCAAATCTTAACATAAACGTGAATGCTAGCCCAACAATCACGTCAGAAAAACAGCTTGCACTCATAGTGGAAGACAATGAATTAAACCTGGTGCTTTGCAAAACACTTCTTACAAGGCTCTTCCCCCATTATACCGTCATTGCGGCCATAAGCGGTTACGAGGCAATTGAAATGGTAAAACAATACAATCCGGAATTTATCTTGATGGATATACAGATGCCGGACATGGATGGGCGCGAAACAACACGAAAGCTCCGAGAACTCAACTACAACAAGCCAATAATAGCTTGTACAGCCAATGCCATAGAGGGTGAGCGCGAAAAGTGTCTCGAAGCCGGAATGAACGACTACATCTCAAAACCCATCAATCAGGAGTTATTAAAAGAGATCGTAGATCGGAATTTGTGAGAGATTGCATACGTCTTTGATCTTTCGGCTGAGCATCATTAATTGTCGAGATCCCGTATTTTTTCTCTGTAACATTGGTGGCGGTGTGGTGCAATTGAATTCATGATTTTTGCGGTGTTAATTGAAAGTCATGAAACGAATTTTTCGTACTTATCGCAAATCTATTATAGCATCTTTTCTTGGCGCAGCAGCCGGCTATCTCTATTACGCATTGGAAGGCTGTACAAGTGGTGGTTGCATGATTTCATCTAATCCCTTTGTCAGCACGCTTTATGGCGCTATGATGGGACTTGTGGCCGTTGGCTGGCCGGAAACTAAAAAGGTAAATACATCAACATACAATGAATAATCCAACAATTATTGATGTTCGCACACCCGCAGAATTTATGGGAGGACATGTGGAAGGTAGTATCAACATTCCCTTGCAGGAAGTTCCTTCTCGCATAGCCGAAATCAGCGCAATGCCGCAACCAATCGTGTTATGTTGCGCAAGTGGAAATCGCAGCGGACAAGCTACCATGTTCCTTCGCCAACATGGAATTGATTGCAGCAATGGCGGCAGCTGGCTCGATGTAAACGGAAATCACTAATCCCGCAAAGTAATGTTGAATATACTTAAGCGATTGTTGGGTTTGGGCCCTAAAGTGAATTTGAAAGAACTTGTTTCACAGGGTGGGTAAATAATCGATGTGCACACTCCCGGAGAGTTTAAGGGAGGACATATTAAAGGTTCTGTCAATATTCCGCTACAAAATCTTGCAACTCAGACGAACCGAATTTCAAAAGATAAACCCGTTATTACTTGCTGTGCCAGCGGGATGCGCAGTGCGTCGGCCAAGTCGATGCTCGAAGCAAAGGGATTCTTGGAGGTATACAATGGTGGTGGCTGGGTGAGTCTGCAGAGCAAGCTGTGAACACCTGGCAGCTGCATTGCTTACTTTTGCAGCCGTTATGAGTTATACCGTCGTCATTGTAGGCAGACCCAATGTGGGAAAATCAACCCTGTACAACCGTCTTACCGGCACCGACGACGCTATTGTTGACCCTACTGCCGGTGTCACGCGCGATCGTAAATATGGTATCGGTGAATGGGGGTTAAAGTCCTTTGTAGTCATAGATACCGGAGGTTTAGCTGAAGAAGATGATGCCGGATTTGAGCAGGAAATTAATTCGCAGGTGGCCCTGGCCATCGATGAAGCCGATCTCGTCTTATTTCTGGTAGATGGCAAAGAGGGCGTTACCGACGGCGATCGCATGATCGCACAGAAGTTGCGTAAATCCAAACGGGAAATTGTGCTGCTATGCAATAAAGTAGATACATCCGATAAAGAAATCTGGATCAACGAGTTTTGGGAGCTGGGATTGGGCGATCAGATTTGGCCTGTTAGTGCGAACAACGGCTATGGAACGGGCGATTTGATGGAGTTTCTCGCAGCGAAAATTCCGGGTGATGACGAGGCAACCGAATCAGAACTACCCAAAGTTGCTATTGTTGGTAAACCCAATGTTGGAAAGAGCTCACTAATCAATGCCCTCACAGGAAAGGATCGGGCAATTGTGAGCGATGTAGCCGGAACCACACGAGATGCGATTAATACCGAATACAAAGCATTCGGTCAGGAACTGATTCTCATTGATACTGCCGGTTTGAGAAAACGCAAGCTGATTGATAACGATATTGAGTTTTACAGTTCCATACGCACCATTAAAGCCATTCGCCAAAGCGATGTATGCCTGTTGTTGATTGATGCTACGGAAGGACTCAGCCGACAGGATCTTTCTATTTTTAAAGAAATTACAGAGGCCAACAAAGGGGTGGTAATCTTGGTGAACAAATGGGATTTGGTAGAAAAGGATCATAAAAGTGTGGATGTGTTTTCCAAAGAGCTTCGGGAAAAATTGGCGCCGATGACCGATGTTCCTATTTTCTTTACGTCCACTGTTACAAAGCAACGTATCCTAAAGGCACTTGAAAAGGCCATGGAAGTAGCAGCAAACCGAAAGGTGAAAATCCCTACAGCCAAGTTGAATGAGATTATGTTGCCTATTATCGAGAACTACCCGCCACCCATCTATAAGGGCAAAGATGTAAAGATTAAATACGTAACTCAGCTTCCTACGAAATCGCCTGCTATTGCATTTTTCTGTAATACCCCTCAGTATATTAAAGATCCGTACATGCGCTTTCTTGAGAACAAACTGCGAGAGCATTTTCATTTCGAGGGAATCCCTGTTCGTTTGTATTTCCGTAAAAAGTAAGTTGTTCAATCACACAAATTGTTTTTGTTTCTTACATTTGTAGAAACTGAAACTATTTGCGCTATGAAAAAAACTCTGCTGTCCCTAACGGTATTTCTTTCTTCGTTCATTTCGCATGCACAAAGCGATTCATCTTATTTTGAACTGGGTCTAAACGCTATAAAATTGACCAACTTCTTGGGAGTAGCGGATGACGCGGCCAAGCAGGATGATTGGAATCCATATATGCTAACGGCCAACTATGGCAGAAATAAACTGGCTTTGCGCTGTGGTATGGGCTACTCTTCCTCGTTTCGAGTTGAAGAGCCAACCCCTGCAAATGGCGAGTCTACCTTCGATACAACTGCTAAAACCATGGATTTTCGATTCGGAATAGGCCGTGAGTTTAGCCTTTCACCAAAATGGACCTTTCGAATGGGGTTAGATTATTTTGTTGCGAATCGATTTAGTTCGTACGAAGCAAAATTTAAGGATCACGACGGTGAATTGATTGAGAACGTGCGGGAGATTTCCTACAAAGAAAAGGGTGTCGCACCTTTCTTATTTGTTCAATACAACTTCACTTCACGTGTGAGCTGCGGCACAGAGCTATTATATCGTATCTCGGCCTATACTATGTCTGACAAAGACATCAGTAGCGGAAATTCAACACAAATCAATAAGGACTATACCGGTGCAAAACGTAATTTGATGGCGCCCTCAGCTTTGTTCATACAAATTCGATTCTAATTTTAGTGCCATGAGAAAGTCGCATATTTCTGTCTATACAGCCATTGCGCTGTGTCTAGCCATGTTTATGGGATGTATGCCGGATGTCCCGGAGCCAAAAGGGCGTGTGCCTGTGCTTCCTTCGGTGCCATATGATTATGCTGCACTTCCTGCTGAGCCCATGGATAATTTCCGACCTTTTGGTGACTCAATAATCGATAACGAAGTTGCAACACTCGGACGTGTCTTGTTTTACGATCAGCGTCTTTCTCATAACTACCGCGTCTCATGCGGAAGCTGTCACAGGCAGCGTTATGCTTTTGGCGATAATCATGCTCTTAGTCTTGGTTTTCTGAATGAAAACACTGAACGGAATACTCAACACCTTGTGAACGCAGGGCTTCAGGGGGGATTGTTCTGGGATTTGCGCGAACGTGTACTCGATCATATGGTTCTTCAACCCATAGCCAACCACCTGGAAATGGGCCTTGCCGATACGCTGGAGATGGAAAGTCGCATTCGAAGCACCTCTTATTACGAGCCACTATTTCAAGCTGCCTTCGGAAGCGATGAGGTTACAACGAATAAAATTGGGCTGGCACTCGCTCAATTTGTGAAGGCAATCGTATCGGTCGATTCAAAATTCGACCGAGGCTATAAAAAAGCTCAAAATTCAGCTGACCCTCGGCTGGTTCCCTATGAAGATTTCACGGATTTAGAAAATCTTGGAAAGGAAGTCTTCTTTCAAAAGTTCTTTTGCTCTCAATGTCACGGGGGCCCCAATTTCAATGGGTTTAATCCCGAAGTTATTATGGAGGCCAATATTGGTCTCGACCTAAATTCTGCTGATCCGGGTGTTGCCGGAATGGATTTAATGACCGGTACATCGAACAACGGAAAATTCAAGGTTCCTTCATTGCGCAACATAGCCATGACAGGTCCTTACATGCACGACGGCAGATTTCAAACCCTCGAAGAAGTAATATGGTTTTATAATTCCGGAATCCAGGCACATCCGCAGCTTGCTCCGGAATTGCGACAGCAATCCATAGTGGGCAATGGCCTGGGTCCTGTCATTGACAGTGATCACAGTATTACCGATGGGCGAATAGTGCCTATCCGCATGCACATGAATGGCGAAGAGCGCGAAGGTATCGTTGCGTTCTTGAAAACACTAACCGATTTCACGCTACTCAACGATCCGAAGTTTAGCGATCCTTTTCAAACGGTAGAGGATTGATTATTTACTCGTTCGCTTTGAAAGCTGGCAATGTGTTTATTCATGGTGTTATACAAGCTACCTTTGCATACCCATGTCCTTCCGACTATCTTCCATAGTTTTTTTTATGTTCTGTTGGTTCATTGGGGCCGCACAACATAACCTGGAGGGTATAGTCATTTTGGAGGGAGGCGAACCGGCTTGCTTCGCCACAATAGCCTTTACCAATTTAAATAGCGGCAAACTGAAGGGTACGACGGCAAATGGTAATGGTGTTTTCTCAGCGGAATTGCCCGCAGGTAAGTATGCAGTTAAAGTCCATCTTATCGGCTATAGTGACGCCGATACGACCATCGAAGTTCTGGCAAGTAAACAGAATTGGCTTCGTCTTGTGCTTGTTGCTAAACCTTCTGAACTGGGAGCAGTCCAGGTGTTTGCCGATAGGAGAGGCATTGCCCGCGAGGTTGTCGGAAAAGCAATAAACGCAAGATCAAGACACTTCAAAGGAGACGGAAATACCACATCCTATCAGGCTTATACCCGTACCTCGGTGCAATGCCTTGAGCCCGATACCGCAAAGGTGAAGGACGATTCAACAAAAGTGAAGATAAAACCACGCGATCGGGCATTAATACGAACGCAATACCATCTTTCCGAATTGCAATCGCAGGCCTATTGGAGTTCGCCTTCGGATTTCTCCGAAAAAATAATTGGCGCCAATGAATTCACCAAGAGCAAGCCCTACACGAGCTCCGCAGGTGCATCGGTATCGTTCGACTATGGCGAACCCGACATACTGCCGCAACAGTGGTCGTACGACGATAATTATGTTTTGAAGTCGCTGAAAGGGTTTCATGAGTTTAGTATCTATCAGCGCCTGTTACATATTCCATCCCTTTGTGATAAAAAAATACTTTCACCCATAGGAGAGGGAGCCCTCGTCAGTTATCAATACGATTTGGATTCAGTAGTAGATAGCCTTGGTGTAAAGTATTATAAAGTTCAATTCAAAGGTGTTTTTCCCGGTGAGCCTTTGCTGAAGGGTACAATGACTATTCGATCAAGTGACTGGGCGGTTACAAGCACATCGTATGGTATGCCAAAAGATGAAATGAAATTCTTCAGTGATCTCCGTGTGCAGTTCAACTATTCTATCGATGAAGCTGAACAAGCGAAGTGGGACACTATCAGCTTGCAGTATGTGGTAGAAGATGGTTTGAGCACATACCACGGCGTAATTGAACGAATTACAAGCGAATGGATGGTAGCTCAGCCTGGCCATGTGTTCACTGAAGAAGTGCGCACGTATGATGCGCTGGCTTTTGACAGAGATACGACGTTTTGGAAAGACTATAGAAATAGGCCATTTGATGACGTAGAAAAAAATTACATCCATGCTTGCGATAGTTTACAGAAGTTATATGCGAGCGATGAGTATTATTCGGAAATTGATTCGTCGTACAATGCCATTCGTTGGATGGACTTCTTGCTATACGGTGTAGGATACCGAAACCGTGCGAAGGACTATTCATTTTATTTTAATCCGCTGACTATGCAAGTGAACCCTTTTGGTATAGGTGGTTACCGGCATAAGATGGGAGGTTCATTCAAGAAGGAGTTTGAGAATGCATATACGCTTGAAGTGGAAGGGGAGGCAGATTATGGCTTTCGAAACAATGACCTGCGGGGAAGGGGAGGCATTGGTCTGACTTATGTGCCATTAAAGTTTGTTCGGACGTTTGTTCGTTTCGGCGATTACTACGACATGGTCAATAATTATGCGTCTCTGGGGTCTATTTTTAGTCGGAGTAACTACGTGCGCACTCAAACATGGAGTGTGGCTCAGCGAATGGAGGTTGTAAATGGATTATTTGCCGAGCTGACATTTGAATTTTCAGATCAAAAACCAATTGTCAACTTGTTATCAGATCGCTGGTCGCAGCAGGCGTTTGGTGATGTGAATACTCCACTCGATTTTGAGCGATACATCAAATCAGAGTTTAAGCTGGAATTGAAGTACCGCTATAAGCAACGTTATGTCATCAAGAAGGGGCGCAAAATTTTACTCGGCTCTGTGTATCCGGAATTGAAAATGGTTTACCGCAAGGGTATTCCCGGTTTTTTTAAGAGCGAAGTAGATTTTGATTATTTGGAAGTAGGATTGCGGCACACAAAAACGGTGGGTCGTTTGGGTGATATGGATTGGTCGCTGTTGGGCGGATCATTCGTTAACAAGAAGAATTTGCGTCTACTTGAACACCGCTATTTCCGGGGCTCTGATTTGTTTTTCTTTTCCGATCCTCTCAATTCATTTCAGTTGCTGGGGCCAACCCTCTCAACTCCGAATGCATTTTTTAGAGCCAACTATTTTCATCATTTCAATGGTGTTTTACTCAATAAAATTCCGTTGCTACATCGGCTTAAAATTACCGAAGCTGCCGGTGCGGCCATGCTTTCCATTCCTGCCGAAAATTTTCATCATGCCGAATTCTATCTTGGGATAGAACGTGTAGTGCGCATTCGCAAGGAGTTGTTCCGATTCGGAATCTACGGAGCAACAGCCGACAGCAATTGGGAAAAGGCGAAATTCGATTTTAAAGTAGGTGTGAATTTCTACAACTCATTCAACAAGAAGTGGCAGTATTGATGGGGACGGTGAAATGGTGAGTTAGTGAAATGGTGAAATAGTGACTTGTTGCCACAGCCCCTTTTACCACTTCACACTTTCACCATTTCATTGCTTCAACTCGAAATCCCGAAAATCAAATCCGGGTGAGACCTGGCAACCTACCAGACAAAACGCACTTCCTTTTGCGGGGCGTGCACCGAACCACTTTCCGGCTTTGACAACATGTTGTAAAACGCATCCTTCATGCAGGTCCTTGCCCAAACGCGTGATATGTTCATTTCCGATTTCATCCAGCTCGATTATTTCAAGTACATCCCCATCCTGATGATACCAGATTTCGTCACTTTTGATTCGATGTAATGCCGAAACTTCATTGGCTTCTAAAAGAAAGAAAATCGAGGTGCATATGTTTCGTAGGCCGTCAAATCCATCGAAGTCCATTGCATGTTGGCTGCGATAAACTTCTGCATAATGTCCTCCTTCGGGATGAGGCAGCAATCGCAAATGCTCCTTGTAATAGGCGGCGTTACTCAATGGACTTTTCATGACTTATCTTCCTGTTTTGCCAGTTCTTGAAGAATGGCATTTACATCGCCTTCCGTTTCGCTCAATATGTTCTTGCAAAGCTGAATGAGTTCAGACGCTCGCTTCACTTTTTTCGAGAGCGTATCGACGCTTGTTTCGCCTTGTTCAATTTCAGCTACAATTTCCTGCAGCTCTTTGTATGCTTCTGTGTAATTCATAGGTCAAATGTGTGGATTAAGAATGAGTAGATTGGACTTCGCTTTCGAAACTTCCGTTGGCGAGGATGGTTGTTACCTTATCTCCTGACTTGAGTTGTGAAATGTCCTTTAGTGGTTGGCCGTTCAGCATGCTGATGCTATATCCTTTTCGCAATATGTTTTTGGGATCAGACATCGCCACCAGGCGCTCCAGATGCTGGAGGTTATTTTCTGCTTTAGCTAAAACATGTGTGGAGGAACTAGTTAGCTGTTTTCGGCATTGTTCAATCCATGTGGTGGACGTGTTGAGTTGCTGATTGGCGGCTAAAGTCAGCCGGTG
>JBJTRD010000110.1:0-6924 GCA_046075945.1 Flavobacteriales bacterium | reverse complement strand
GAAGAGGAGCTGCGCGGCGTGAAGGGCATCAACTACGCATTTCGCGACAACGTAGGTAATATTAAAGAGATTGCAGGTGATAAAGAAGACAGGCCTGCTATACAGGGCAACAATCTGGTGTGCACCATGGCTGCCGAACTGCAGGCATATGGGGAAAAGCTGATGCAAAACAAGCGCGGTTGCATTGTAGCCATCGAGCCGAATACGGGTGAAATTCTCGCGATGGTTTCAGCACCAACGTATGATCCTAATTTGCTCGTGGGTCGTGTACGCGGTCACAATTTCAAGGTGCTGAATAACGATCCGCAAAAGCCGCTCTTCAATCGCGCCACTCAAGCACAGTACCGGCCCGGATCTATTTTCAAACTTGCACAATCACTCACCGCTCTGCAAACAGGCACTATCACACCTGAAACCAGAATTCATTGCAATCGAGGTGTTATTGGTTGCCATGGTGCGCACAGCAATGATGATCTCGAAATGGCCATCGTGCACTCGTGCAACCCCTACTTCCGGGAGGTGATGCACCGGGTGGTCGAGGCCGACCGCGACAAGAGCAGTCGGTTCAAAGATGCACGGCTGGGGCTCGATATCTGGCAGAGTTACATCATGCAGTTTGGGTTCGGCAGCGATGTTCACTGCGATATTCCGGGAGTTAAAAAAGGCAGCGTGCCCGGAGTTTCATTCTACGACAAATGGTACGGAAAAGAACAATGGGCCTTCAGCACCATTTATTCGTTGAGTATAGGCGAAGGTGAAATGCTTGTCACACCGTTGCAGATGTGCAACATGGCATGCGTCATTGCTAACAAAGGTTGGTACGTGCCGCCTCATACCGTAAAGCAAATTGGGCTGGGCGGCAGACCGCGTGAAGAATATATGAAGCGGTATCAGCTCAGCATCGACTCCACACATTTCACTACTGTCATCAACGCCATGGAAAAAGTGCTACAGCCGGGAGGTACTGCCTGGCGCGCAGCACCAAAAGATATTGTCGTTTGTGGTAAAACCGGTACTGTTCAGAATGCCGGAGGTAAAGAAGACCACGCTGTATTCATTTGCTTTGCGCCGAAGGAAAATCCCAAAATTGCGATTGCTGTGTACACAGAAAATGCGGGCTTCGGAGGAACCTGGAGTGCGCCGGTGGCCACCTTGCTCATCGAACAATACCTCAACGATTCCATTGCTGAGAGCAGCAAAGACCGAGAGAAAACCATACTAGACGCTAACTTCCTCGACCGATGAGTGCTCCAAGACAACACCCGCTTGCCAATGTCGATTGGTTGACCGTTATCATCTACGGTATCATGGTCGTATTCGGCTGGATGAATATTTATAGCGCCGCTGTCGTTGATGCCAATCCAAGCCCATTCGATATTAGTCAGGAGTACGGTAAACAATTTATGTTCATCCTCATAAGCTCCTTCCTAGCTTTTCTCGTGTTGTATATGGAAGGCGAATTCTTCAACAAGTTTGCAATTTTCATTTATACAACTTTTATCTTGCTGCTGGGGCTCGTGCTTGTAATTGGCACCACAGTGAACGGCGCCAAAGCATGGATACAGCTTGGAGGCTTCGCATTACAACCGGCAGAGTTCGCGAAGATTGGTGTAGGCCTTATGCTCGCCAAGTACATTTCAAACACTAAAACGAGATTCACCAACTGGAAACCCAGAATGATGGCAGGCCTCATCATAGCGATACCCGCAGGCCTCATACTTCTTCAACCCGACGTAGGTTCCTTGCTCACATTCGTTGCGTTCATTCTCGCCTTGTATCGTGAAGGACTTTCAGGCAATATCCTCATCATAGGTCTCGGCGCTGTAGTCTTTGGCGTGCTTAGCATCATAACCGGTTTCAACCGCATTAACTATCCCTATTTCGGGGAACAGAGCGGCGTGTTTATTCTAATGAGTATTGTATTCATCATCGGGACAATTTTCATGTTGCTCATTCGGAATTTTATCGTACCGCGTAATCGCAGAAAATTATATCTAATCACGTTTCTCTCCACCGCTGCTGCCATTGGATTTAGTTACTCAGTCAATTTTATGGTGGACGGCGTTTTGCAAAAACACCAGAAAACACGCATCTACGTCACACTGGGGTTGGAAGAAAAAGAAGAAGATCGTGAGGCCATGTCGGGCGATGCTGAATCGGCCGACGCTGCGCCTGTTGTGAAGAAAAAAGATGATCCAGGTTACAATGCGCGGATGGCTAAAATCGCAGTGGGCAATGGCGGATTCATTGGTCAGGGTTATATGAAAGGCCCAATGACCAAAAACAAATACGTGCCCGAACGCTGGACGGATTTTATTTTCAGTGTGATATCCGAAGAGTGGGGTTTTCTGGGAAGTTTTGCTGTGGTTGCGCTTTTTGTTTTTCTGATTGTTCGCATCATTAACATGGCCGAACGTCAGCGATCACAATTTTCCCGCATCTATGGATATTGTGTTGCGTCCATCTTCTTCCTGCATTTACTCATCAATGTGGGCATGGTTATCGGCTTGGCACCCATCATCGGTATACCACTGCCGTTTATGAGTTATGGCGGATCTTCATTGATGGGATTTACGCTGTTGCTTTTCATTTTTCTCCGCCTCGATGCTGAGCGTCTAAGTGTATTTCGCTAAAATTTTGAATTCGCGCTTGGCGCTATTCAACGTAAGTTTGTTTTATGACACGATTTCTCATCTGCTCGCTATTGATTTGCCTTTGCAATGCATCGTTTGCACAAAATCGCCGGGAAGGAGAAGCAATTATTCAATTGCAATCGGGAAGATCCATTGAAGCCTTCGTCGAATCCATGAATAAGGAGCTCGGCATCTTGGCGCAGGTTATATCGAATAAATCTATCTACACTCGCATGAACCTCTGGCTTGTTGGTTTCAACGAACAGGAAGTTTCAATGCGCGACTTTCTTTACAACGCCAAAAAACATCCTGATGCAGTAAACGCACAAGCCAACCATATCATCAGCACCCGGCTTATTCCGGATGATCCTTTCTTCGAGCAGCAATGGCATCATCAGCAAACCAACGATCACGATATCGATAGTGAGCTGGCATGGGACATCACTACCGGCGGCACCACACCTTCAGGAGATGAAATCGTTGTATGCGTGGTTGAGCTGGGAGGCGCGCAATGGAATACCACCGACATTGCCGACAACCACTGGGTGAACACACTCGAAATTCCGCTGAACAATATCGACGATGACAACAACGGATACATCGACGACTACCACGGCTGGAACATCAACACCGAAAGCGACCAAATTACGGACGGCAGTCATGGCACACGTGTTTGCAGCATGATTGGGTCGAAAGGAAATAATAACACCGGTGTGGTAGGTGTGAACTGGGATGTTAAGATGATGATGGTCGAAATAGGAAGTTCGACAGAAGCAGCCGCCATCGCCGGTTACGCCTATCCGCTCGAGATGCGTCGACTATACAATGAAACCGATGGCGCGCAAGGAGCGTTTGTTGTTGCTACAAATAGCTCCTGGGGGACCGATAACGGACAGCCTGCTGATGCGCCCATCTGGTGTGCCATGTACGACTCACTCGGTGTGCATGGAGTGTTGAGCTGCGGATCAACCACCAACAACAACTCCAACGTAGACCTCTATGGTGACCTGCCAACCGCATGTCCGAGCGATTACTTGATATCTGTAGGTCGCACCAACAACATGGATGTAAGAGCATCGGGTGGTTATGGCATCACCACTATCGATCTCGCAGCACCCGGCGATGCAGTGTATCTGGCCAACAACACTTCGTACGCCACTACTACGGGCACATCCTTTTCCAGCCCTTGTGTTGCAGGCGCTATTGCTCTCCTCTACAGCGCACCCTGCAGCGCATTTACCGACTACGCGTTCGAGAATCCCGCCCAGGCTTCGCTTCTCATGAAGGACTACATTCTTGAAGGTGTAGATGTTACCAGTCAACTCACCAACGAGACTGTAAGTGGCGGAAGATTAAACGTACACAATAGCATGCAACTTCTCATCGACGCATGTGATAATGGACAATGCATGGCGCCTTATGGTCTTGAAATTTCGCAAGTGCCCGGCACACTCAATTATACATTCGCCTGGAGCGACCTTATAGCAGCACAAGACTATAGGGTCGAATACAAACCCACTTCTTCTGCAGAATGGACAAGCATCGAAGTGAATAGTGTCAGCAATGCAACGCTTAGTAATCTTCAAGCATGCACAGAATACGAGGCGCGTGTTGCTGCCTATTGCGCCGACTCACTAAGCGAATGGTCGTCGCCCATCACCTGGGAAACGGACGGATGCTGCATACAACCCGAAGTATTAGAAGTGACCGGCGCAACGAGCAGTACTCTCTCCATTGCATGGAACGAAGTGCTTGCGGCCACCGGATACACCATTCAAGTCTCCGATTTAAATGGGAACACGCAGCAATGGCAGACCGAAAGCATCGAATCATTCACACTGGATAATCTCACCCCCTGCACTACATACAACATTTCCGTGAGTTCTATATGCGAGAATCCACAGGGCGGCAGTCTCCAGGTTCCCGCGTTCACCCCAGGTTGTGAAGATTGTGCACTTATTCCCTATTGCACAACCACTGCAAATTCCGATGTTGAGTTTATAAGCGATGTGCAGGTTGCAGGAATCGTACGTCAATCGCAAAGCGACAATGGGTATATTCTTGTTGCAGATGTGACCGACACCATCTACACCGGTCAAACATATCCGGTGAGTTGCACTCCCGGTTATTTGGGAAACACCTACAATGAAAATTTCCGTGTTTGGATAGACTATAACATCGACGGTGATTTCGAAGATGAAAACGAACTTGTGTTTGATCCTGCACCAACTACCATCGAAGTAGCCGGCACGTTCACTGTTCCACCATCTATTACAGAAGGGGTTTCGCGTATGCGCGTCTCCATGACCTATACGCCCATCAACAGCAACAATGAACCGGCCTCCTGCGGCAATCTAACCTATGGAGAAATTGAAGATTATTGCATCACACTTTCAAATGCCAATTCTGTAACAGACGTGCATAGTCCATCACCGGCAGTATTTCCAAATCCTGCAGATCGTGTTCTTCGTGTAACCGGGCTGAAAGAAGCGCCCCTTGCTGTTGAACTCTGGAGTGTGGATGGTAAAAAACAGGCGACACTCAACCGCATGGAGTGGCCCACCTTCATGCTTCCCATTTTGCCCAATGGTTGTTATCTCCTGCGCATTCAATGCATGGACAATACGTTTTCAAGTCCATTGATGATTGTACACTAAGGTGATTTTTTCGAATGAACATACTACGGTAGTTCCTATCACGACACTCGTTCATCCTGTATGTGATGCTGCAAGCGTTCGTGTAGATGTGCAGCGACTTGATTTACTTCATCCGTATGTGAACGGTAACAAGTGGTTTAAGTTGAAGTACAATCTTCAACGTACTCTGGCGACTGAACATCGTACACTCCTTACGTTCGGTGGCCCATGGAGTAATCATATCTATTCGACAGCGGCTGCCGGCGCAGCAGCGGGTATACAAACAATTGGTGTTATTCGCGGAGAAGAACCTGCTTTGTATAGCAATACACTTCGATTTGCGCGCGAACAGGGCATGGAGTTGAGGTTTGTGAGTCGGCTCGACTATGAAGAACGTAACACAGAAGAATTCAAAGCATGGTTGCATGATGAATATGGAGCTTTCCATTTAGTTCCTGAAGGTGGATCAAATTATTACGGGGTGAATGGGTGCATGGAAATTCTCACAGAGCATGAATTGAACACCTATTCGTATTTCGCGTGTGCATGCGGTACGGGCGCGACACTGGCGGGTATGCTCGTAGGTTCAAAAGGGCGCGGACAATTCATTGGTTTTTCTGCACTGAAGGGAGGAGCGTTCTTGCAGAATGAAGTAATCAATCATATCGATTATTTATTAATGGATAGAATACTTGCTGAAGAATTTCGAACGCAATTCACTATCGAAACGGCTTATCATTTTGGTGGATACGGAAAATGGAATGAAGAGCTCATTGCATTTATACAAGAAATGGAGCACACGCATGACCTACCTCTCGACCAAGTCTATACCGGTAAGGCTTTGTATGGTCTCTTGAAAAAAATCGAAGCGGGAGAAATTGAACGTGGAAGCAACGTGCTGTTCATTCATACCGGCGGATTGCAAGGAAGAGCCGGATGCTCGGAATTACCGCTTCTTAATCCATAGTTCCGGATTCTGTGCGGAGCCACCCTCTGCACCTACCTTCCAAACTTCAAAATGCAGGGTGTAATCTTCTCCGTCATTCATGACCGTTCCAATCTTCTGCTTGGCAGAAACGGCATCACCTATTTTCACCGAAACCGATTCCAGTCCGGAGTAAACAGTCTTGTAAGAGCCGTGCGTAACAATTACATTTTGACCTGCTCCCGGAATGTCGAAGATAGACGTCACTTTGCCACTGAACACCACCAAGGCGGCTGCACTACGATCGGTTGTGAAGTCGACTCCGTTGTTATTGACGGTCACTTGCGCGAGCGATGGATGCGCGTGTTTTCCGAAGTGCGATGTAATTACACCGGCACTTACAGGCCAGGGCAACGCTCCCTTATTTTTCTCAAAATCTTTGTTCACCAAAACGGTCTCCGGCGCGAGCGCAATAGCCGCGGTTTTCTTGGTTGTTTCCGCTACAGGGGCCGATGTAGTTGTCTTCGCAGATGATGTTGTGCCCGCGGATGAACTTGTTGTTGTAGTTTTCTTGGCAGCAGCTGCCTTCTTTTCCTCTTCCATTTTCTTCGCATTCTCCTTGCGAATTTCTTCCGCTATGACTGCCTGAATGCGAGCGGTGAGTTTATCACGATCGGCCTTCTGCTTATCCTGTTGCTTGCGCAATTTTGACTCTTCCTTTTTCAATGAC
>JBJTRD010000109.1:0-4395 GCA_046075945.1 Flavobacteriales bacterium | reverse complement strand
CATTGAGGTACGTACCACGGGTCAAACTCGCAGGACAACGCTGGTCACTGCGAACCGCAACACCGGGCTGGGCCATGATTGTTACATCATTGCAATTCAACGAATTTACGTTACCGGAAACTACGATGTTTTCAGTTGCTCCGGCTCCATCCTGCAATGCATAATTTACGTTGATCAGCACATCATAAATACCTCCATAACGCAAGCCCAACACAGGGTTCGACAACGTAACCAAGTTAGTACCACTCACACTGGATGTACCTGTAGCTCCACCGCCGACGCCGGTAAAGCCGAAGTTGTAGGTTACACCTTGCGATGTGCTACCACGATACACTGCTTTGAACGTGTTACACAAATTGAAACCGGCAGCTGGAATATCATTAGCACAATCGCTTTGCACCAGGTTCTGAATACACAATGTGTAAGCACCACCTGTTGTGCCCGAAGCAGCACCTACCGAGATGTAATATTGTGTACCCGGAGTTAAGCCACCCTGATTCAAGCGCTCGAAGTCTCCATTGCCCGTAGCAGCATTCTCTGAAGCAACCAGGATGTAGTTTGAACCCGATTTTGAATAAAGAGCAATCGCATCGTTCTGACCACTACCTGAAAGTGTTACCGATACAGCAGTAGAAATAGCGGTGAACTTATACCACTCGTCAGGACCTGTAAATGCAGCTGATTGTGGTGAGTCACTTGAACCGGTCAAGTCTCCGTTAACTGAATAACAATTCGGGAAATTCATATTCGAGCTATACACCACGTTTGTAGCGTACGTCGGCGAGTCATTCCCAATTAAGCTGTTACAGAACTCATCCACCACGCCATCACAGTCGTTATCTACCAAGTCATCACATGCTTCATTGGCGCCTGGACTTATCGCGCTGTTCGCGTCGTTGCAATCCGCACCAAGTGTTGTGGTTGAGCCTGCTGGTACCGTGTTGCCGTAGCAAATAGTAGCCGCACTTCCATGGTATCCGTCACCATCGGTGTCGGTATAGAACGTATTGCTTTGCCATACAGAAGCATCCGTGTCATTACAATCCGATCCAAGCGTTGTTTGCGAATAACCCGATGGAATTGAACCTCCGATACAAACAATAGATGAACCGCCTACTGTTCTTCCATCGCCATCGCTATCTACATAGAGAATGGCATTGGCAAATACAGCTGCATTGCTGTCATCACAGTCAGTACCCAACGCACTGGAAGTTGCGACATATCCTGACGGAACAGTTGCTCCGATACACGCCGACTGAGAAATGCCGACAGAATAACCATCACCATCAGTATCAACTTTAATCAATATGGTCTGGTAAACCGATGCATCGCTATCGTCACAATCTTCCCCGATTGATGATGCAGCAGCGACATAACCCGAGGGAATAGAGTTGCCTATGCAAATTGTTTGAGATGTTCCAACAGAATATCCATCACCATCCGCATCAACCTTTACCAACACAGATTCGAAAATGGCCGGATCCGTATCGTCGCAATCCGCTGATCCCAATTGCTGGCCAGCTAAGATTAGGCCCGAAGGCAATGCGGCTCCGTAACAAATAGAGAATCCTGTACCTACAGAATATCCGTCACCATCACTATCTGTGCGCACAGTGGCCGTATTCCATGCCAATGGATCATTATCACAGTAGTCATAGCCCAGCGTTGTAACACTATACCCTGCAGGAGTAGTAGCACCTACACACACAAAATCTTGTTCTGGGCTATAACCATCACCATCAGCGTCAACATATAGAATTACTTCGTCATATAATAATGCGTCAGCATCATTACAATCGATACCCAATGCGTTGGAAGCAAGGATATATCCGGTAGGAGCGCTATTGCCATAGCAGACTGCAAATGGTGTATTCAATCGATATGAATCTCCATCAGCATCTACATAGAATGTTCCTATCCTCCATGCTGTTGCATCTGCATCGTCACAATCCACACCCAAACTGGTAGCCACATAGTTCAACCCCGGGTTGTTACAATTGAACACGGTCGATCCATCCACGGTATATCCATCGCCGTCGGCATCTACGTACCACATGGCAGCAGGAATCGCGGCAGTGAGAACAGAAACAGAATCGAGGCCGGCATATGAAATAGTGCTGCCCGAAATGTTCGAGGCCGGTATGCTGTCGTTGCCATTGTACAACTCGAGCGACGACTGGTTGAGGCCATTCAATTCAACGCTTGGGTTGAATGTAAACGATACGTTGGCGTTCAATCCGGAAGTAACCGTTGGTGTTACCGTGAATGAACGAAGTACACTTGCATTTCCGCAACCCAGGGCGATAGCCGTTCCTGTGTTACGCAATACTACGGTTGAGCCGGGCTGTGCACCGTTGGCCTTGAATGTAAGACCCATGTTACCGAATGTATTGGTGGCAAGAGTAAGCGTACGTGTCGATTCTACGTTACCAAGCACATAGCTTGAAGAAGTCTCGCTCATGCTCGCAGTTGCATTCAGTATCACTTTGTTTGCTCCGGTGGTTAGAATACCATCCTGGCAAGTAAGTGTTGCAGGGTTACCGATGCGCATGTTACCGCTGGTCATGGTAAGACCGGCTGCATTGTTCAACACAACATTGTAGAACGACTCGCCAGAAGCGTAGCCTGTAGCGAATGTCTGCGCCGCGCCGCCGTTGAACAGGAAGGTAGAGGTTCCTGCAGAAATCATATCAATAGTGCGCGTATCGTTGAAGTTTCCTTTCAACTCAATGGTATTCGCATTGGGCTGAAGTTTCGATCCGGTCGCTGTACCTGCCAGTGTAAGGTTACCTTTCACGGTAAGCGTGTTGTTGCCGGTAAGCGGTTGTACAATAATGTTAGCAGCTGCAGCTGTTGGTGCAATGGAGTTGGATTCGTCACGGTAATCAATCGTCACCTCACCACACACGAGGTCATGCATGGTGACGGGTTTTCGATCGAAGCGGAAACGCCACGCGCCATCACTTTCATAGACCCGGTCAGCGTTGCGCAGTTGATCAAAATAGCGGTCGTAGATCTGCTGGCGCTCGCTTTGCGCATAAGGTCCGCAGGGACCGCCTTGATCCGGGCCTTCATCCCAGTCCAGTCCCAGCCACTTCATTCCATCAAAAATCGCTTGTTTGGCCGCGTCGGTATTACGAGCCTCATCGGTATCCTCGATCCGTAAAATAAACTGTCCGCCATGCTTACGTGCATAAAGCCAACAGAACAGCGCCGTGCGCGCTCCTCCCACATGCAAATACCCCGTTGGTGATGGGGCGAATCTCGTTCTAACCGTGTCAGCCATGCCCCAACCCTGCGCAAAACCCTCTCATCGCACAAGCTCATTTCCTCGCAACAACAGGGGCGTTATCATGGCGTAATCCTATCGTCCATAAAAATCCTCTTTCCAAAAAACCTTGATATCCCCATGACAAAGAGACGAGTTCTGCCTGTCTTGTAAGGCCTGCAAATTCTCGTTTGCCGCGCGTGGAAATGAACCCGCTCAGGCATCCAGCAAGGCGAGGATGTGGAGAAAATCCCGATCCTGCCACATGCCGAATTCATCACGACCTGTGAGTTTTGCCTGATAGGCGGCGGGACTGGAAATACCACAGAGAAATTTTGCGAGTTGTCGTGACGTGCCAAGAGCCGCATGGTTTTCACGTCGTAGCGCCAGCATTTTCTGCCACTCATCATCTGAAATTTTCGGAGCCGGGATGTCACGCCAGCGGATTGGTCTCGCACCAAGGCAGAGATCACAGGTTCCACATTTCTCAAATCCACGAATGCCAAAATGTTTCGCGAGGGCACGTGCACGGCAGTATCGTGATTCGACGTATTCCTGCATCAAGCGGATCCGATCATAGTCAAACAAGGCACGTGACTCAAAACGTTCGACCATGCGTTCGATGACCTGCGGAATCGACACGTCCGCTTTTTTGTTGCGCTGATACACCTCCCGCACGCCACGCTGTTCCAGACGGATATCACCGGCGTCTGCGAGAGCCGTGATGATTTCGGTGGCATCCTCGCGAGAAATACCAGTTATTTCCGCGATTTCATACAATCGGAAATGCAGGCTGCCGTAGGCCTCCTCTGCGGCGGCAAAGAGCCCACGAATACGATTTTTCACGCGCACTGGGTATCCGGCCAAGGCCCGGTCGAGCGGACGCAGCAGGCGCACGCGCAGGTAAGCATGAAACTGTCCGCTGCGTTCGATCAAGCCATCGGTCTCCAAATAAGCCAGCACCGTGCGTAGCGATTCCTCACGCAGATCGAGACTCACAGAGAGCTCGAAGGGTGAAATCGCAAAGCATTTGCCCGGTGAAGCGAGCCTGAGCAAACGATCGAGAAGATTGCGCAACGCCTGCGGAGATGGAGTCGCGGCATGAATGAAATTCTCCAAAGTTTTTG
>JBJTRD010000108.1:0-2039 GCA_046075945.1 Flavobacteriales bacterium | reverse complement strand
TGTTGTTTACTACACGCAGGGCCGATGCAAAACTTCCGGCGCTGGAGCATCATTGGCTCGAAGATGCGTACGATGAATTGGAGCTGCTCGGTTTTCCGTTGTGTAATCCGTTTCAGTTGATCGATGCTGCGCATCTGCCTGAGTTCACGTATGTCGCCGCAGCACAGGTGAAGGAACACTTGCACAAGGAAGTGCATATACTCGGATACAAAGTGGCGCTGAAGCCCACAGGCACGAGCAAAGGCGAAGGCATGTTTTTCGGAACTTTTCTAGATGAAAACGGACATTTTATAGATACCGTACATTTTCCACCGGTAGCAAAAGCTTATCCGGCAAGCGGCTGGGGATTGTTCCACATTCACGGTAAAGTATCGGAGGAATTTGGCGCATACACAATCGAAGTGAAATGGATTAAGCGGTTGGATTTGTTGCCCGACCCGCGGGTGAGCGACGGGCCTTCGCATCCGGCGCTCATGCGTAAAGGCAGCGGCAACGACCGATGGGTGAACCGCACACTGCATGGAAAGCCGAAATTAAAATGAAAAGTCCCGCTCGGTGGCGGGACTTTTCGTGATGTGGTTGCAATCGTGTTTTATTGCTTGATGAATTTCTTCTGTTGAATTCCTTGCGCTGTTTGTGCACGTACGAAATAAACACCTGCAGCGAGGTGGCTCACGTCGATGCGTTGCTGATGGGCAGCGATGCTTTCAATCAACTTTCCGCTCACATCCAAAATGCTCACGTTCGATTGAGTTATTCCCTGCAAGTTCAATTGGTCGGTGGCAGGATTCGGGAACACGTCGAAGTTGTTTTCCGCTACTTCAAAAACGTTCACAACATTCTCACCTTCGATGATTACCAGTTTTTGGTTGATGCCCGGCGCAACGATGCGATCGGTGAGGCCCGATGGCCAGCATACACGGATGCTGTCGATTTGCGTGTCTTGACCGATTCCGAAGTGACCATTGAGTGAGCTCATGTAGCGGAAGCCTTCGCCACTGCGGATATCTCGAATTTGCTGACCGGTTGGAGTGTATAGCGTTACGCGTGCACCAATTCCGTTTTTATTACTCACTGTTCCGCGCATATTGAGCGTAATATAGTTGTTACCATTGGGCACATTTATGTAAGCTGTGCCACCGGTTACAACGTCGATGAAGCCATCGTTGTTGATGTCGCCCATCGGACCTACACCGAAGTTGATTTGGCTGGGAGTGAACGTGAGGTCGCCGTTGTTGACCATCACCGTGTTGCCGGCGCCAATCACATCTACATAGCCATCGTTGTTGAAATCGGCCGGAGCCCATTCAATACCGGTGCTCACAAACGAGTCGAATCCTGAACCTGTAGTCTGGTTGGTGAAGTTCCCTGTACCATCGTTAATCATCACTTTGTGACCGCCGTTGGTGAATGAACTTGCTCCAACCACAACATCCATATCACCATCATTGTCGTAGTCGGCCCAGGCAGAAGACCACGTCTGAACATTATCGGCCAACCCTATTTCTTCACCAACTTCAGTAAATGTTCCGTCGCCGTTGTTGCGATGCATCTGATTGATGTTCGCAGGAGTATTCCCTCCGCGGCACTTAGCTATGAACATATCGATATCGCAATCATTGTCGTAATCGATCCAAACAGAACCGTAGTTGCCACCATCGGGTGTATCTCCCAAGCCACCCTGGTTCCAGTCGAACAGTTGTGTGCCATTGTTCATGTACCAGATGTTGGGCGCCACGTCGTGACAAACAAATGCATCGAGATTTCCGTCGGCATTCATGTCAACCAGGTTGGAGCGCTGACAAAAAATGTAATTGCCGTCGCTGGTTTCGTTGTAGGCTGTTCCTGCATCGTTCGCCCAAATGAAGCTCGCACCACCGCCACCTGCAAAAAGTAAGTCATTGAATCCATTACCATCCAAATCGCCACCACAAATGCTCCAAGAAGGAGAATTGGCAACACCGTCGGCTATAGTGAGGGTCTGCGTGCTAAACGTTCCATCGGGCTGCTGGTAGCTGATGGTCATGTTATCGCCGCTC
>JBJTRD010000107.1:0-3044 GCA_046075945.1 Flavobacteriales bacterium | reverse complement strand
TCTCATCGGTGAGTGTAATCACCTGAACGAATTCAGCAGAAGCATTGCCGCACGCGTCGGTAGCAACATAGGTGCGAATCACCTTGCCTGCGCATCCGCCAGAAACCAGTACATCACTGTAGTCGATTGTGTATTCACTGCAAATGTCTGATGCTTCAACGAAGATACCTTCGTAGTTGTCGCATGGACGGCTGATTTCGAGACTGCCTGTAATTACTGGTGCAGTAGTGTCAACAATCTCAATGGTCTGTGTAAGTTGAGAAGCATTGCCGCAATCGTCGGTGGCGGTCCAAACACGCTCGAACGATGACTGGCAAGAATTACCTTGTGCATCGCCGTCGACGTAGCTCAATGATACGTCGCCACAGTTGTCGCCGGCTGAAGGCTCAACAACAGGAATTTCAGCACCGCATTCGTAGGTGAATGAAGTAGTGCCTTCTTCGAACACCGGAGCTTCGATGTCTACAACATACACATAACGTACTTCTGTAGTTGTGTTGTTACAATTATCGATTGCAGTAAATGTGCGAACGATAGTGTATGCCTGCGGGCAGTTACCGGCAGTGGTAGTTTCTTCAACACTGATTTCTACTTCAGGGTCGCAAGAATCTGCTGCTGAGTATTCACCAATACTTGGAACCTCTTCATCGCAATTAACAGTTACGTTCTCGGGAAGTGAGGTGAAGTATGGATTGGTAGTGTCAACGATTGTAATTACAGTGGTTGCCGTTGTTGAGTTGCCGCAATGGTCAGTAGCTGTCCATGTGTAGGTTTCAACGGTAGTGCAACCATCTGAATCAGAAGAGAAACCGGATTCGATTTCAAGCTCCTGATCGCAGTTGTCGCTGAACGTAGCAGGTTCTACTGAATAAACATCGCCGCATTCAACGTTTCTGCTTTCTGTTACGAAATCAATAGAAGGTGCAGTTTCGTCGGTAAGTTGAATTACCTGAATGAATTCGTCGGATACATTACCGCATGCATCGGTAGCCACATACGTGCGGATAATGTTGCCTGCGCATCCGCCGGAAACAGCTACATCCGCGTAGTCTACTGTGTATTCGCTGCAGTTGTCATTCACAGAGATGAAGGTCCCCATGTAATCATCGCATGGACGATTGATTTGCAAATCACCGCTGATGATCGGAGCAGTTGTATCAACAACTTGGATGGTCTGCACGAAGTCTGAAGCGTTTCCGCATTCATCGGTGGCAGTCCAAACACGTTCAAACGAAGACAGGCAAGTGTTGCCTTGTGCATCCGAATCAGAATAGCTAAGTGTAACATCACCGCAGTTGTCAGAAACGCTTGGTTCAATAACGGGAATTTCCTGATCACACTCATAGGTGAGTGAGGCGTTATTCTCTGTTGAGAATACCGGAGCTGTGATATCGCGTACTGTTATCACTTGTGTTTCCACCGCTTGGTTTCCACAGTTGTCAATGGCGCGATATACTCGGTAAATAGTGTAGTTCTGCGGGCAGGTGCCTGGAATGATATCATCAGCTGTAGCAACTACTACAACATTTGCACTGCAGTTGTCCTGTGCTTCGGGAAGCACAACAGCTGGTACGTCTTCATCACAGTTTATCGTAATGTCGGCAGGGAAATCAACAAACCACGGATTGGTGGTGTCTACAACGTGCACGATGGCTGAAGCAGACGTTTCGTTTTCACATTCGTCAACTGCAACCCATGTGCGGATGATGTCGAATGAAGATGGACAGTTGTCGCCGTTGTCTAAGATTTCTTCAGTGTAGTTAATGTCAACAGATTCATCACAGATGTCCGTTGCTGTTACAGGAGCAACACCGAAGTAGAGTCCGTTTTCACCGAGATTCACGTCGCTGCACTCTACGGTAGCTTCTGCTGGAACGCCGCTGATTTCAGGAGCGGTTGTATCAACAAGTGTGATATATTGAACTACTTCAGCATAATTACCGCAACCATCCGTTGCGCGATACGTGCGGGCAAGTACACCAAGACATCCGCCCGAGTTGAGCACTTCGCTTACCAGCGTAACAGTTGCCCCGCTGCAGTTGTCAGTAGCAGTTGGTGCATCTACTTCTTCGTTGCACTCGGCTGAAGTGTAGATTGGAAATTCATTGAATTCAGGCGCTGTGGTATCAACAACTTGAATTGTTTGTGTGAATGAAGATTGGTTGCCACAATCATCGGTCGATGTCCAGGTGCGTGTAATGGTGTAAGATCCGGCGCAGTTACCTTCTTCTGAAGATTCAGTGAAGCTAACAGAAACATCGGAGTCACAGTTGTCAGTAGCTGTTACTACTGCAGCTGCCGGAATGTTGTCGCACTCCGCGGTAACAGTTGCATCAGGAGTGCCAACAAACACAGGCGCCTCTTCATCCAAGAAAGTTATGATTTGTGAGCAGTAGGCTACATTTCCGCACTCATCTTCCGCCATCCAGGTGCGAGTAACAGTGCGCAAACAATTATCTCCTTCTTCGGTATCGCCAACGAAGCTTACAGTTACATCGCCTGAGCAATTATCGGTTGCTTCAGGGTTGATAGCTGCAGGCGTTTCATCGTTGCAGCTCAGCGTAACGGGAGCAGGACAATTAGTGAATGTAGGAGCTACATCGTCGAACACAGTGATAGTAGTTGATTCGAGAGTTGCATGTCCCCAAGCATCCTCGGCACGAGAAACCTGTGTTACAGCTGTGCGATTCGCACAATCGCCGGTTACATCGGAACACTGAGCATCAACATTCATATCGCCTGTAGCACTTACATATGTATTATTCATGAAACCATTGTAAGAGAACCAACCTGACATACCGTAGTTACAGTTTTTGTCGTTGGCACCAATGCCAATCTGGAATCCGAAGTAGTAGTTAGTAGGAAGGTGATAGAGGTAGAGTTGATCTCCTGCCAAATCACCGGCTCCTGTAAGGGTGGAGAAGCCGCCAACAAGTTCGTAGTACGACCAGTTTACGTGCTCATCAATTGCACACTGGAGATTCAGGTCATTTTTATAAGAGCGAGTTCCGCCGTTGTTCCATGACGTCCAGTCGCGCTTATTC
>JBJTRD010000106.1:0-6093 GCA_046075945.1 Flavobacteriales bacterium | reverse complement strand
TGAGCTACAAGTTCGGAGGTGTGTTGCCCAAGGATGACAGCACTTACGTAGAATACCAGCATTTCATAGAGCAGTTCAGCGAAGATGGCAATGTGCTCGCAATAGGGTATCGCGACGAGCGTATGTGGGAGCTGCACAACTTCCTCAAATGGCGTCAGCTCGTGCGCGACTTACAAGCCACGACGGTTGAGGTCGATGGCAGTCAATACCCCATGGTTGACAGCATTTTTTCTACCGGCAACTGCTACAACCTCGTTAAAGACACAGCCCTTCAGCGTTTCGAATTTCAACAGCTCATTCAGCATGAACCTGCCTCCCAGGCGGAACTGGACTCGGCGCGTGAGCAGCTCCATCGATTGCCATTTTACGAAGGTCTTCTCTACAAAAAAGACACGGGTGCCGGGCTTATGATGGTGTTCGTGAATAACGACCTTTTCAATTCCGAAAATCGAGGCAATGCTGTTGAACGAATGCTGCTGCTAACCGATCAGTTCACTCGCGACACCGGTATTCAAACCTACGTGTCGGGTATGCCCTACATACGTTCAGTGATGTCGGTAAAGGTGAAGGCTGAACTGAAATTCTTCACCATTCTGTCGGCTGTAATCTGCATGGTGCTGCTTCTCTTGTTTTTCAGAAGTTTCAAAGTAACGATGGTGGTGATGAGTGTGGTGGTGGTTTCGGTGGTAATCGCCATGGGAAGCATTGCTTTGTTCGACTATCCCATCACGATGCTGATGGGCTTGATACCGCCTCTCATGATTGTGACAACGGTGCCCAACTGCATTTACCTGGTCACCAAATATCATCAGGAATATAAGCGCTATGGCAACAAAACACGTGCACTTGCGAGGGTAGTTCAAAAGGCGGGCGCCGCTGCATTCATGATCAATGCAACTACGGCCGTTGGTTTTGCCACATTCATTTTCACCTCGAGCGATTTGCTCAAGCATTTCGGTGTTATTGCCAGCCTCAATTGTCTACTCGCATTTTTCCTTTCATTACTGGTATTCCCGATTGTATACAGCTACCTGCCCCCACCCAACGAACGACATTTAGGACACCTCAATTCGCCTTGGCTGGAACACGTGCTCGACATGCTGGTGCGAAGCGTAATCTTTTACCGACGCTGGATATACGGAATTACGATTGTGGTTTGCGCCCTCGGAATTTATGGTATTAGTCGCATGCATACCACCGGCAATATCGTTGATGACATTCCGGATACCGACCGCGTGATAACCGATCTTCAATGGTTTGAAGCCAATTTCAACGGTGTAATGCCTTTTGAAATTCTTGTCGACTGTCAGAAAAAAGGGCAGATAACGAAAGAAAAAAATCTGCAGAAAATAGAACAACTGCAAACATTACTTGCGAACTATACACTTCAGCTCAAGGACACTACCATTCATCCATTTTCACGTTCACTTTCTATTGTAGACGCTAGTAAATATGTGCGTCAGGCTTTTTACATGGGCGACTCAGCCTATTACACGTTGATACCCCGCGAAGAGCAAGCGTTCATTGCCGACTTCATTGGCAATGACGAGCGCGCCAACAATGGAGTTCAAAAAACGTTTCTCGACAGCACCAAACGACTAACACGCATCACCACACAAGTGGCAGACATTGGAACGATTGAAATGGACCGATTGATGGCCGACATTAAACCACAAATCGACAGCATTTTCAATCCGGATAAATACAAGGTGACGCTCACAGGTACATCGGTCGTATTTCTGGAAGGAACCAATTACCTGGTAAGTGACCTATTCAGTTCGCTGTTGTTTGGTGTATTCATCATTTCACTTATGATGGCCTTTATGTTCTGGAGCGCGCGCATGGTTTTCATTTCGTTCATCCCCAACATTATTCCGCAAATAATCACTGCGGGTATTATGGGATATGTGGGAATACCTCTTAAACCATCTACCATACTCGTGTTCTCCATCGCGCTGGGTATCACCGTCGACAATACCATTCACTACCTGGCGAAATACCGACAGGAATTGAAGTTTCATGATTGGAAAATCAAAGAATCGGCATTGCTGGCCATACGCGAAACAGGGGCTAGCATGGTGTACACCTCGCTCGTGTTGCTTTTTGGCTTTGGTTGTTTTGCTGCCAGCGAATTCGAAGGCACGCGCGCATTGGGAATTCTAACTGCTGTGACACTTTTAGTGGCCATGATTACGAACTTACTTGTTCTTCCGGCCCTGTTGCTGTCGTTCCAAAAACGAATTACCACGAAATCATTCCAGGAGCCCTTCTTCCAGACCCTCGATGAAGAGGACGATTTGCATTACGACGATTGGAGCGTTCGCAAAATCGAGCTGGAAAACAAATAAATTAGCACTCCATGAAAGGTATCATTCTCGCAGGAGGAAGCGGCACACGCTTGTATCCGCTCACGCTCGCTGTTAGCAAACAGCTAATGCCGGTCTACGACAAGCCGATGATTTATTATCCGCTTTCTACATTAATGCTTTCCGGTATTCGTGACATTCTCATAATCTCCACACCACACGATTTACCCGGCTTTGAAAAATTGCTTGGAGATGGTTCTCGTCTTGGATGCAATTTCAGTTATCAGGTTCAGGAGGTTCCTAACGGACTTGCACAAGCATTCGTGCTGGGCGCCGATTTTGTAGGCAATGAAAAAGCAGCCCTCATATTGGGCGATAATATTTTTTACGGGCGCGGACTGGGCCACACACTTCGCGAACACACGCACATTGAAGGCGGGCTGGTGTATGCCTATCACGTGAGCGACCCCGAGAGATACGGAGTGGTCGAATTCGATGCCAGCGGCCGAGCCATAAGTATTGAAGAAAAACCCAAGCAGCCCAAAAGCAATTACGCTGTACCCGGACTTTATTTTTACGACAACGATGTAATTGAAATTGCCAAGAACCTTAAGCCCAGTGCGCGTGGCGAGTATGAAATAACCGACGTAAACAAAGAGTATTTGCGACAGGGCAGGTTAAAAGTACAACGCATGGATAGAGGCACTGCCTGGCTCGACACCGGCACGTTCGCATCGCTCATGCAAGCCGGTCAATACGTACAGGTGATAGAAGAACGACAAGGATTGAAGATTGGTTGCATCGAAGAAATTGCCTGGCGAATGGGCTTCATCGACGATGCAAAAGCCGAACAAATAGCCCAACCGCTTGTTAATAGCGGGTATGGCAAATACATTCTCGATCAACTCAAAGCAGGCAAGCACTAGCATGTATTCCCTCGAAGATCTGCAGGCCCTGGTGCTCAAGAAAGTAGAAGGTTTTTGTAGAAAAAATGGCGAAGAGTCCATCCTTGAGCCTGTCAATTATATTTTGCAGTTGGGTGGCAAACGTGTTCGCCCTCTTCTCACGTTGTTGGCAGCAGACGCTTTCAGCGATGATATCGACGATGCTGTTTATCCGGCAATTGCCATGGAGATTTTCCACAACTTCACCTTGATGCACGACGATATCATGGACAATGCGCCCCTTCGCCGGGGAAAGCCAACCGTGCACGAGCGTTGGAACCGCGATGTAGCCATATTGAGCGGCGATGCCATGCTTATTCAAGCATACCAGCTCATCATTAAAACACGACCGGAATGCTTAGCACAGGTTCTGGAAACATTTAATACTACTGCTCTTGAAGTTTGTAAAGGACAGCAACTCGACATGGAATTTCAAACGAGAAACGATGTTACCATTGAGGAGTATATTGAAATGATTCGGCTTAAGACATCCGTGTTGCTGGGCGGCTCCATGAAAATCGGAGCTATCATAAGCAATGCATCCGAGGAGGATCAAACCTACATCTACAACTTCGCCATTGAATTGGGGCTTTCCTTTCAGCTTTGGGACGACTACCTCGACACATTCGGTGATTCAACCAAGGTAGGCAAACAAGTGGGAGGAGATATTCTCGCCAACAAGAAAACCTTTCTCATGATTAAGGCGATGGAATTGGCCGACGATGCACAACGAAGTGCCACAGCAGAATTGCTGAGCAGTAATGAATCATCCGAATTGAAAGTAAACCGGGTCACACAGCTCTTCAAAGATTTCCATCTCGATCAGTTATTGAAATCGACGGTAGAAAACTATTACAAGCGCGCACTCGAAAACCTCGACGCATTGGGCATTGACGAATCACGCAAAGTGAAAATTCGCGCCTTGGCCGAAGCATTACACGGCCGCGAATTCTGATTTACTTACCGCTGAGTTTCTCGAAGTGTCCCGTGGTAACTTCACCGTCGGAGCGGGTGAAGATGTAGAAATACACTCCGTCTGCATATTCCTTCCCGGACCAATTGTTTTTGTAATCTGCATCTTCGAAAATAATATTACCCCAGCGGTCAAATACCTGAAGCGAACTGCCTCTGAAACCTTCCACACCGAAAATCTCAAATGTGTCGTTGATGCCATCTCCGTTGGGTGTGAAAATATTTGGAATTTTAGTATTGCAACGATCGGTAACCACTCTGGAAACACTTGAAGAACCGCATTGATCCGTAAATGTGATGTAATAGGTTCCGAGAAAATCAGCCATGAACGAATAATCTGTAATGGTAAGTGAGTCTTCTGAAAAAACCACGCTGTAAGGCGGCGCACCGGCTCGGGCCAGGTCTTCGGTTTGCTGACCAAAGCAATTATTTACAAGGGGAGCTACTACAATAGGTCCCGGTTCTACCACATCGAAATCTGCACTGAAGGTACTGCCGCACCAATCAGTGAGCGATACAGAATAGCTACCGGCATCACCCACTTCAAAGTAATGTGAGGTTGTCTGTGTGCCATCCCACCAGTTATAACCGAACGGCGGGAAACCACCGGTAATAACAGGAGAAACCGTTGTGTCATTGTTACAGATATACACTGTCTTCATGTCAACGGATGGCTGAATGTAATCGCGGATAATAATGTTCGTTGTCAGCGTATCGGGCTCTCCTTCCAAATTGATAAAATACATGTCGATAATAAGCGTCTCATCGCCTTCATTATTGATACCATCTACAACTGTTGTAATGGGGATGATGACCGGTTCACCCTGAATACTATAAGTAGCAGGCAGCGCCTCATAGTCAAGTCCATTTATAGCTATTCCGGAATAATTCAGTTGAACATCCAAAATTTCTGCCGCACACGCAGGTGGCTCCAGACGCAACTCACCATCGAGACAGCCTTCTACCAAAATCAACTCATCGAATCCGCTGGGAGCACCGATAGAGTAAGCCTCAATGCCGGCGCCCGAAATTTGAAAGCTGCCCGATTCGAGTGCTACGATGGATTTCAATGCAGCATCGGAGCCATCGGCAATAGCCAGTTTCATATGATAGGTTTCGCCACATTGCAAATCAGCATACACGCGAAGTGAATCGGTGTAACCGGTGCAACTTACCGTGTTGTTGATGGTGTTGCCCGGGTTATCGATGTAATACTGCGTATTCAGGACATTGTTTACGGATGAAATGGTAATAGGTAATGAAGGGTTGCTGTTAGGAACAACTGCAATATTCTGTGCACCATCCGGGAAAGCAGCAGGAGCATTGTATGGGCCTGATATGCCGGGACCTGAAATCAAGAAAGAAAACACGTCGTTGTATTGGGTATTCACATACGTCAAATATTCATCGGAACCGAACACATATTTAAAAGTGAGTATAGGACCGGTTGCAACAAAGTCGAATTCCAAAATGGCCACATCATTTACGCTTCCTACCGTAAAAGACTGGTTGATTAGAGGGGGAACTGAATTAGCAATATCCAGCAAATCGGGTTCGGTATTGACAGGTGCCGCAGGCTCGCCATTGAAAACATTGGGCATAAAGTTACCGGCGTGACTTGAACTCAGCGTGATACCATTTGCTACCGGGAAATTACCTCCGGCGTTTTGGAATAAACCCAATTGCACTGCATCGCCGGTAAAAGAAATATTACTTACCTGAACATTAGGGCCTACGAGCGCGGCAACGGCCTCGGCAGGAGTAGCTGTTACTACGGTAACCTGGGAATAAACAAACGAAGTGAAAAGTGATAGTATAAGTAATGCTATTTTTCTCATAGAAGTTGGTTTCAACAAATTGACTGACATCAA
>JBJTRD010000105.1:0-4268 GCA_046075945.1 Flavobacteriales bacterium | reverse complement strand
TATCTCCAATTATTCGAAATACTTCAAACTGGTTGAGTTCTTCTCCAAGCATTCCGGAAAGCGCATGGGAATCATCATGGGCACCAATATGATAATGGAGCTATTCAATGAAAAATATTACAGGGATCTCAACGGAGGAATTTTGGAAGCCTTCGGTATATTGTTTAGCCGCGATTTGAAGATATACGTGTATCCATTTAAAGACGCCAAGACAGGTAAGTTATTGACTACGAAAAACTGTCCGGTACATCCTCGTTTGAGGCCTTTGTATGAATACCTCATCTATAATAAACGGCTGGTTGATATTTCGGATTACAGTCCGGAGGTGTTGGATATCTACTCAACCGACGCATTGGCTATGATTCAGAATGGCTACTCGGGCTGGGAGGACTTCGTGCCAGCATATGTAGACACCATTATAAAGGACCACCGCTTATTTGGATACAGTCCTGATACGCCTCCAAACCCGAATTACAGACCTCCGCAAAACCAAGGAGAGCATCGGTTGAATCCGAATTAGGCAGAACGCCCCCCCACTAGTTAATATCGGTTTCGATTTATATGAATGCACCACTCCACCATGAAATTCATCGTTGTAATGACTCAAATGCTTCCTGGGTGCTGATGGTGCATGGTGCCGGCGGCAGCACCCGCACGTGGAGAAAACAAGTGGAGGAGTTCGGCAAACATTATCATCTGCTGATTATCGATTTGCCCGGACACGCAGGTTCGGCTGATGTAACAAAGTCTCGGGAGACCTACGATTTTGAGTGGATTTCTGCTCGTATATGGGATGTGGTCGATATTCATACGCAGGAGCCCATTCACTTGGTGGCTGTGTCGTTGGGAAGCATCATAGCAATGCAGATGTATCAGCTTCGTCCGCAGGGTATTTCCTCGTTGCTTTTCGCAGGTCCAATTGTATCGTTGAATGTGAAATTGCGTTTTCTGGCCCGATCAGGATTATTGATTGCTAAAATCATTGGCTTCCGAAATTTCTACAGTTTGATGGCCAAGATTATCCTTCCCCGAAAAAACCACAAAAAATCGCGCGAGATTTTCGTTCGTGAATCAAAGTTTCTGAGTATTGAAGAGTATAGAAAGTGGACCGCCATGTATGGTGCTTATCTAGATGATACGTTGCGTAAATTGTTTTCATTTCAGCCGCAGGTTCCCATGCTTATACTCGTGGGTGGGCAAGATCATCTGTTTTTAAAACCCACCATGGACTACGCCCGGCAATTTCATTCTATTAGCGTGGAAGTAGTGCAGCGTTGCGGGCATTTGGTGAGCCTCGAAAAGTCAGATTTATTTAATCGTCGCTGCATGGAATTTCTGGAGAATTTTCGAAGGGGGTGATTTATTTTTACTATCTTCACTATGTTAGCACGAATCTGTCTTATATTCGTGACTTAACTAATTCCCGAATCACTCCACTATGGAAGCATTAATTAACGAGGCGCTCAGTCATCGCGCAATAAACCATCCTTATTTGATGGCCCTCAAGAATGGCGAATTCAAAAACATGGATGCGGTGTTGAAAGATTTTGCACTCCAATACGGTGCGTATAGTTCGTGGTTTCCGCGTTATCTCACCGGTGTGATCTCTAAGTTGGAGGATCCGCAGCATCGTGAGCACCTATTGGATAATCTGGCCGAAGAAAGCGGCCACTTGCACGATGAAGATATAGAAGCTATTGAAAAGCTTGGCATCAAGGAAGAGTGGGTTCAGGGTATTCCGCACCCAAAGTTGTTCCGTCGCTTTCAGGATGCTATGGGTATCGATCGCAACGAGGAGATTGGTATCGAAGTTCAAATTTGGCGCGAGTCCTTTTTGAGTCTGGTGCAAGATGGTACTTCCGTTTCGGCGGTGGGTGCTATCGGATTGGGAACTGAGTCCATTGTGAAGTTTGTGTATCGTCATCTTATTGAGGCGATTGAAAAGCATACGAAGTTGTCGCTGGAAGAATATGTTTTCTTCCCGTTGCATACGGAGGTAGATGACGAGCATGGATTGATTCTGTTGCGTATTGCCGAGGAATTGGCGAGCCGAAGTGAGGAGGCTAAAATGGAGTTGCGCAAAGGCATGTTGAAGTCGCTCAATTTGCGTGCAGCGTATTGGGACAACATGTATGACCGTGCAAAGAAAATTGACGGTCAGGTCGCAAGTAACGGAACGGCAGCGGCAATGAATGCGACAATGGCGTAAATTTTATCTACTGATTTTTTGAAAAAGGGATGGCTTGACGAGTTCAAGCCATTCTTTTTTGAGAATGCTGAATACCGCTGTGTCGCGTCTGTTGCCATCGGGTTTTTCGGCGTGGCTCCGATGTATTCCCTCAAAAGTTGCTCCCAGCGATAGAATGGCATGAATGCTTCGCTCGTTGAGAGCGTCGGCCATGAATTCTACCCGTTCCATTTTAAGTGATTCGAATGCATACTCAAGCATTAGGTACTTAACATTTGCGTTGAGCCCCGTTCTTTTAAAATCATTTCCCAGCCAACTATAACCTACAGCCAACCGTCGGTGTTTGAGATTTATCTGATAGTAACGTGTGCTGCCTGCATAGGTATTTGATTGCTTGTCGAATATAATAAAGGGTATAGCTTGACCATTCTGCCTTCCTTCCAATGCTTGGTCAATATACTTTCTGAGGTTCTCTTCGCCCGCAGCGTTTTCCAACCCAAACTGCCAATTTTCCGGTTCATGCAGAGAGTAGGGCAGGAGGTAGTCAAAATCGGTCGCTTGCAGTGGTCGCAAGAGTACCCGATTATTTTCAAGTATGGTTTGAGTAAGCATGGACATGATGGTCAATCCTGTTTTGAATCATTTATCCATGCGCGGACGTAAACACGAGGGTTCGCTCCATCCGAAAAAGCTGTTCGATTGTGGCACAGAAACCGGTTATTCACAAACAACATATCCCCACGATCTAACCGGAAGCACATTGCGTTTTCAGCATTTGCGAAAAAGGAGTCGATGGTGTTCAGTAAATCTGTGAGCTCCGCCGGTGCTGGGTTGTTGAGTTTTTCAAATGCTGATTCAATCCAATAGCGCATGTATCGAAAAACGACCCCACCCTGTTCGTCAGACTGAAAGAGAGGAATGTCGTTGGCGCGAATAGCATCGATATTCTGAATGGTGCCCGGTGTTATTACATCTCGGCAAAGAGGGGTGTGCATCCATTCATTCCATTGCGGAAAATTGGTTTGCAGAAAAGAATAAAGATTGGCCGCATTGGCAAGCAGCGATTCGCCGCCTTGTATTGCTGGTTGCAAGCAAAGTAATCCAACAAAATCGGGGTAGTATGTTTTCGCTGTACTGTCGGTGTGATAACCCGTTTCCGCTTTTGTCTTTGAAACGGGTATAGCCTCTTTGGTATAATCGAGACCACGATCCATCACATCGAAAAAATACGTGTACCGGTTGTTGATATAGCCCAATGCGCGTGAAATCATAGCATACAGCAAACGTAGTTCTTGATCCGTATAAGATTCAGCTGTTTGCAATCGGAGGGCTCCGGGTGCATCAGTTAGTTGCTTTCTCCAATCTTCGATATACGGGCGAATGAATGAACTGTCAGGCCATGAAAATTGATTGGGCGCCAACAGCCATTGCGCTTTGCCTTCGAATTCCATTAAGAGCCGTTGGGTAAGTTCGGCCGGAAGTAATTGCGTAATATCCGGCGCGAGGGGAAGCGTTTTCCAAATTTGATGAGCAGCGGTCATTCGATTTATTTTTTCACTTTGAATGCCATGTGAAGGGGCAGGTCAATGAGTGGCGTAAAAAACGTTGGGTCCATCGCCACATGCCCTTCATTAATTCGAAGCTCGTACACTTCAGGCATGCCGGTAAATCCGGCTTTGCGCATTGCGTTGAAATAATCCTCCACCGTTTTGTGGATGCATTGAACACTTACTGCGATGCCATCTCGGCGCCATATTTCACCGGGAAACAAAATATTTCTTCCGCTGAAATAACCTCCTTGTTTTTCGAAATAGAATGGATATTTATCCTGCTTAAGATATGCCAGGGAAGGATGGGGAACAGAAAAAATAAAATGACCTCCGGGCTTCAATTGGTTGATAGCACGAGTCATTACCGCGGTTGTATCGTCGGAGTTGAGGTAGTTGAAAAGAAACATGGCGAGCACACAATCGACCTGAAACTCGCCATCGCGAAGCTGTCGTATGTCGCGCGCTTCGTAGGTTGCATTCGTTATTCCCTGCAATCGCTTTTCCTCTTCGGCCTTTTCTATCATGGCGCT
>JBJTRD010000104.1:0-3620 GCA_046075945.1 Flavobacteriales bacterium | reverse complement strand
GCAGCACGTGGGATACACACCCGGCGATGAAGAGGAAGTGCATGAGCAGCTATTGAAACTCACGCATTGATTGTTTAATTCCAAACCAGAATTGTTATTGTTTATGATGCGTTTTTTACTGATTGCTTTAGCATTCGTTTTTAGTATTTCCGGTTGGTCGCAAGAACAACAAGGTACTTCCGAAAATAAGGGACAGCTGCATGGAAACGTTCAAACACTGTTTCAAAACTACAATTCGGATGAGGCAATTGGCGCCCAGGTGCCCGATGCTAAAGCGGCCATGAACACGTTTGGCAACTTTACCTACACCTATGGCCAGTTCACGGCCGGAATGCGTTTCGAATCATATCAAAATGCCATACTTGGTTTTCCCAATCGATTTAAAGGATCAGGTATAGGCAGTCGCTATGTGCGATACAACGCCGATAACCTCGATATAACTGTCGGCAATTTTTATGAGCAGTTTGGAAATGGATTGAGCTTTCGTACCTACTGGGAGCCCAATCTAGGAATCGATAATGCGATGGATGGGGTGCGAATTATATTCAAACCCGTGAAGGGAATTACGCTGAAGGGAGTTTATGGTCAGCAGCGATTTGATTTCGATAGCAGAATCATCAATAGCGTCGGTATTGTGCGCGGCATAGATGGTGAACTTAGTGTGAATGAGCTAGTGAAGCCATTGTCAGAGAAACCATTGAAGGTAACACTTGGCGGAAGTTTCGTAAGCAAGTATCAATCCGGGGAGACTTTTGTGCGTGACTTTACTCTTTTTAACCTTCCGAATAATGTCGGTGCTTCTGCAGGAAGAATCGGATTGGTATACAAGAATTTTCAACTGACAGGAGAATATGTAACCAAGATAAATGACCCGAACGCTGATAATAACTACATATTTAAGAAGGGTGAAAGTATCTTTTTGAATACAGCGTACAGCAAAAAGGGCTTTGGTATCACGGCTAGCGGCAAGTTCGTCGATAATATGGCCTTCCGCAGTGATCGTGATGCGTTGTTATTTGATGTGCCCATCAATTTCCTGCCAGCAATCACGCGTCAGCATACATACAACCTGGCAGCAACGCTTTATCCTTATGCAACGGTTCTTAATGGCGAGGTGGGCGTGAGCGGGGAGCTTTTTTACACATTTAAAAAGGAGAGTGTATTAGGAGGGAAATACGGCACTTACATTTCATTAAATGTCGCTGCTGTGAATAGTCTGGACACTGCTCACGTGGGAGGTCGCGACGAGCTGATCAATGGATATAAGGTCAACTCCTATGGCTTTGGTGACACGAAGTATGTGCGCGACGTCAACTTTGAAATTCGCAAAAAAATCAACAAAGCATGGAACGTAAATCTGATCCATTACTATTTTGAATTCAATACGAAAGTCACGCCCGTTACACAGGACTTCAAGGGTATTGTATATGCGCACATTGATGTGTTGGATATTCAGTATAAATTCAAGCCTAAGCATTCGATTCGAGCGGAACTACAGTCGTTACTCACAGAACAGGACAAAGGCAATTGGGCAACCGCACTGGTTGAATACACCTTTTCTCCCCATTGGTCGTTTGCAGTGATGGATCAATACAACTATGGAAACTCCGATGCTGAAAAGAGGGTTCACTACCTCTATGGCAATGTTGGTTATAGCAAGGGAGCCAGCAGAATTATGATTGGTTACGGGAAGCGTCGCGCAGGTATATTTTGTATTGGTGGTGTTTGCCGAGCTGTTCCTGCTTCCAATGGAATTGAAATTAATTTGACATCCAGTTTTTAACCTATGAGAATATATCGTGCTCTACAGATTTTTCTTGTGGCGATTCCGGTAATCGGCCTCATCTCGTGTGATAAGGAGGAGGAGCCTATTGTTCCAACAACAGGCGACTACCTTACGGAGTTATACGGTCCTGCGCCATCCTTTCAGCCGGAAGGAACGCCACACCAAAGAGTTCTTCTCGAAGATTTCACCGGACATGATTGCGGACAATGTCCAAATGGCCACTTGCGTGCTGCGGAGCTTTTGGATACTCACGGCGACGACATCGCGGTAATTGCAATTCATGCCGGTTCACTTGCGGAGCCTCTTCCGCCTGAATATCCAAACGATTGGACAACACCCGAAGGTCAATACTATTTGCTTACACAGGTCGGACAAGATATTATGCCTAAGGGACGCATCAATCGCCGCCCGGGCGCCTCAACGATTTTTTCTCCTTCTGCATGGTCAGCTCAAGTTGCAGAGGCAATCGCAGAAGTTCCCAAGGTCAATATGCAGATCAAGGCCTATTATCAGCCAAATGGGAATCACTGGAATGTACACGTTTTTTCTGAGTGGCTTCAAAACACCAATGGAAACTATAAATTGGTTATCATGCTTTCGGAGTCAGGCATAGTGGCACCTCAGTTATACTATGACAGCAACCCGTCTTACATTCCTGACTATCATCACGAACATATGCTGAGAACAACGGGAACAGGTGCTACCGGTCGAATCGTATACACCAACCCAACAGCCGGGACAAACGACGTGGAAAGCTACACATTTGAATGGAACGGCGAGTGGGTTGCCGATAGTTGTGAGGTCATTGCTTTCCTCACCGATGGCGATAACGGACGTGTCATGAATGTTGCGAAAACAAAATTGGTACAATGAGAAAGGTCTTCATTCTCATGGTGCTGGCTCTATTTCAGATGCAGCTGCAGGCGCAAGAGGAATCGGAATCACGCCGCAGCTTTAAAGGAGGCCTGCTATTGGGTGGTGTAACGTCGCAAATTAGCGGCGATGGTTTGGGTGGATGGGACAAGTTTGGAATGACGGCAGGAGCTTGGGTGCAGGTACCATTTTCGAAAAAAGTTTCTGCAACCATGAGCATGAAATACATCAACAAGGGTAGCAGAACCAAACTGGATACGATCACTTTCAATCGTTTTGGATACTATCTCAATTATGTTGAGGTTCCAATTTCATTTTCATACACTCCTTCTAAAAAATTCTCAGATCAATTAAGGGTAAGCTTTGGTCCCTACGCCGGTTATCTGTTCAATCAGAAAATTATTTCTAACGGATACGATTATGAAGTGAACCCTCCATTCGAACGATTGGATGTTGGATTGGAACTTGGAGTGTCGTTCTGGGTTACACCCAAACTTGGCGTGAGTGTAATGTCATCCTCCTCTGTTTTACCAACCCGACCCAATCCTTCGCGCGTAAATCCATTGAGTTACTATGAAAAAGGTAATTACAATCAGACGCTGCAGCTAATAGTCGCCAAGGGTTTTTAGCGTTATTCTTTTTTGAAATAATCGAATCGTGTTTTAGCAACGACTTCCCTGAGCAACGCATATTCGTTGTTCATGCAGGCTTCTATCATAGCTATAGCAGTATTGACTTGTTTACTGCAATTGAAGATTGCGGCCTCTGCGTTTTTACCATTTTCAAAACCATCTATGCACGAGAACATGTCATAAAGTTGATTGACAAGTGTGTGAGAATTATTTTGAATACCCTTTTGATCTTCTTTGCCGAAATACAATTCCTTGATAGGATTTATTTTATTCTGCACTGAATCGATGCGCTCATTGATTTTCTTCTTGGTGCTGTCGTCGGCATAGGT
>JBJTRD010000103.1:0-6774 GCA_046075945.1 Flavobacteriales bacterium | reverse complement strand
GTGTGGTTTATCGGAATTGGCATTGCATGTTTGCTGGCCTGTCTGTAATTCCCCAAAAATAATTGGATTGCCATCCGTCGTCATTTCAATCTTCATAGACATCTGTGAAATTTCGCTTGCATGGCAATTAAAAGTGATTACATTTGGTACAACTACCCTTAACCAAAACGCTATCACATGAAAAAATTAGCCATTTCTACCCTTCTCCTATGCGCAGTAGTTGTTGTTAGTTTGATGAACTGCACACCTACAGCCGAATCAAAACCGGCACCTGTATCCGAAGTCAAAAAAGAGACCTTTGGAGGCTATGAAAGCGCCGAGCTCTATGGAGAGCATCTCGTTACCGTTTGTGGTTGCAACGACTGCCACACACCGAAAAAAATGACTGATCGCGGTCCCGAGCCCGACAGCAGTTTATGGCTATCAGGTCATCCTGCCTCGATGCCCGCTCCTGCTGTCGATCGAGCCGATATGGCGAAGCGAGGGCTTGCAGTTACCGACTTCCTCACCGCTTGGGTTGGCCCGTGGGGCACTACCTATGCACCCAACATCACGGGTGATGAAACAGGTATTGGCACCTGGAGTGAGCAGCAATTCATTACCTGCATTCGTGAAGGAAAATTGAAAGGTCTTTCGCGCGCGCTCCTTCCGCCTATGCCCTGGCAATTCTACAAGGCCATGACCGATGGAGAACTGAAGGCCATTTTTGCCTATTTGAAATCGACCAAGCCTATCAAAAATATTGCGCCGGCATACGAGCCACCGGCTGCGCAATAAACCCATCCCTTGAAACAAATTATCTCACTATCAACTCTGCTGCTGTTGCTTATTCAAAGCATCAGCTGCCAAAACGCCACCAAACCTATGAGTCAAGAAACTGCCGTCAACCCCTTGCTTTGCGACCCCAAACAAGGCGTGTGCGAAGTGCCCGGAGCGACCTCAACAAGCAATGCAATCAACACGGTAAATCCCACTGAGAAGGCAGTAAAAATCATCTATTTTACCGATCCTATTTGCTCGGCTTGCTGGGGCATTGAACCGCAACTTCGTCGGATGAAAATGGAATACGGCGAATTTGTAGAGGTTGAATATTACATGGGCGGATTGCTACCCAAATGGGAAGGTTTCAACGGAGGCGGCATTTCCAAACCTTCCGACGTTTACCACCATTGGGAGGAAGTGAGCCACTACTACGAAATGCCTATGGTGGGTGATGTTTGGATCAACGATCCCCTGCCCTCTTCCTATCCGCCATCGATTGCATTCAAGGCTGCTCAGATGCAAGACCATGACAAGGCGATCAAATTTCTGAGAAGACTCCGGGAAATGGTTTTTGTGGAAGCAAAAAACATTACTCGGCCTGAGTTTATAGCTGAAGCCGCAATTTGGGCAGGCCTCGATACAAAAAAACTGGATGCCGATTCGAAAGGCGCGGCACTTCAACTATTCGAACAAGACCTTCAAACCGCCCGTCAAATGGGGGTGCGTGGCTTCCCCACTGTTTTTGTCCAAGATTCGAACGGCAACCGGCTTACGGTGTATGGCGTGCGCAACTACGATGAGTTTGCAGCAAGCATCCAACGGCTCGCTCCGGAAGCCAAACCCCGCCCGCTGAGTTCTGATGCGATGGTTTATTTCGAACCGTATAAAAGTCTAACAGCAAAAGAGTTGAGCGCGTTCACCGGAGTGACATTAGCCCAGGCCACCGAGCAACTCACGGCGCTCGAAAAGAGCGGTAAGGTAGAGTGCACAACCACCAAAAACGGGAACCTCTGGCGCTTGAAATAAGAAACCAACATACCCAAGAATTTTTCTTCCGACTTTGTTTTATTGTGTCGGGTTCAGGTTGAGCTTGTTGTATTTTCGACACCAATCTTTATCAAGGGATTTTTACAAAACCAAATGATTCATTAACCATGAAAAAATTTTACGCGTTATCGCTTTTTATTTCCATCACCTTGTGGGGAACAGCACAGACGTTCACCATGAACAACTCGCTGGTTTCTCCAACGTACAACTCCGGCGGATGCACGGGTGTTACCGACATGAACAATGACGGTCTGGACGACATTGTTATTCTGGATAATAGCCGCGACCTTTCCATCGCTTACCAGCAGGCCGATGGTTCGTTTAACGTAAGCTACTTCGGGGTTGTGAGCAACGAGTCACAATGGGGAATGTGTGTTGGTGATGTCGACAATGATGGTCACAAAGACATCATGTGCGGCGGAAGTTACGACGATGTGCACATCGTTAACATAGACGGGCCGGGCTTCTTCCAGGTCGACGACTATGCATGGGCTTCTATCTTCACCCAAGGTTGCAATCTTGTCGATGTCAACAATGACGGATTCCTTGATGGTTTCTTGTGCCATGACGATGGACACAATATGATTCTGGAAAACGACCAGAACGGTTCATTTATCAACGGCACTTACATGGTTGATATGGTATTTTTTCCGGAAACAGGAGGCAACGATAACAGCGGAAACTATGGTTCAGTATGGACAGACTTTGACCGTGATGGCGACACCGACTTATTCGTGGCCAAGTGCCGTCAATTTGTAAGCGACCCTTACGACTATCGTCGCACCAACGTGCTCGTTATAAACAATGGCGATGGTACGTATGACCACACCAACCCATCGACAGGTGTTGCCTATTCACAAGAGCGCGGTTTAGTAAACCTCGAGCAATCATGGACCAGCGATTTTGCAGATATCGATAACGATGGTGACTTTGACTGTTTTCTTACTACCCACAGTGGTACATTGGAAATTTATGAGAATGATGGTAATGGGTATTTCACAAATCAGACTTCAGGTTCAGGTCTAGAATACTCCGGTTTCTTCTTACAAGGTAAAATGCACGATTTTGACAATGATGGTTTCCTTGATTTGATTCACGCAGGTGGTAATCATGATTACTACCACAACGACGGCGACTTCACATTTACTCGTATTCAAAACACATTCATGAATGGCGATGTAATGCACAGCTTCGGTATCGGCGATCTTAACCACGACGGATACCTCGATGTATATGCAAGCTATGGCGACGGTTATGTGGATGCTGATAATGGCAACCCCGACCGTATCTTCATCAACAATGGAGGCAACAACAACTGGATCAGCTTTGATTTGGAAGGAACCATCAGCAACAAGGATGCTGTAGGTGCTATTGTTGAAATTACAGGTTCATTCGGAACGCAGGTTCGTGAAATTCGTGCCGGAGAAAGCTATGGAATCACCAATACATTCTACTGCCATTTCGGTTTGGGCGGAGCAACTTCAGTTTCGCAAGTCCACATCGAATGGCCGTCAGGACTTGAGACTACTATCGACAACCCGGCTATCAATACCTTCCATAGTGTAATTGAAAGCCCTTGCTTCCTGGACGCTCCGGCGGTAGTTGCTGTTGGTAACACTCAATTCTGTGAAGGTGGCTCTGTAATGCTGCAGGCTTCCACACCGGGCCTTTCGTACGAATGGAATAACGGCCAGACAGGTTCTTCCATCACCGTTTCAGAACCGGGCAATTATTTTGTTACAGCGACCAGCAATGAAGGTTGCATTGCAATTTCTCAAGGCATTGCCGTAACAACTATTCCGAATTCTCCGGCAGTGATTTTACCTAGCGGCGATACGCACATTTGCGATAACTCCACCGTCACGCTTACAGCCAATCAGGGTGTAACCTATGCATGGAGCACAGGCGCAACAACCCAGTCCATTGAAGTTTCGACTGCCGGAAGCTACTCTGTGCAGGTAATCGGTCAGTGTGGCGAAAGTACATCACAACCCGTAGTAGTTGAAGTTTCAGTAACGCCCTCAACTCCATCCATTACAGACATTACCGTCAACCCCGGAGAAACGGCAACCTTCAATGTTAGCGGTGGTACAAACATTCAATGGTACTCATCTGCAACGAGCAACACTCCTGTTGCTACCGGCAACTCATTCACTACTCCAGTTTTAAACTCAACGACTTCTTATTGGGTAGAGGATGCCAATATTTTCCCTGGTGATGTTGCTGTAGGAGGAAAGTCTGAACAGACGTTCAACAACAACGGACAATACCAGCCAAACTCGACGTACTACCTGCTGTTCGATGCCAACGAAGATGTTATCATCAACTCAGTAAAAGTATTCGCAGACGGTGCTGCAAATCGCACCATTGCGGTCGTTGATGCTTCAGGAGCTACAATTGCCACTGGCACATTCAACATTCCTGATGGTGAGTCGGTCGTAAATCTTGATTTCTTCGTTCCTGCGGGATCAGGCTATGGCCTTCGATTGGTGGGTAACAACCCGCTTTTGTGGCGCGACAAAGATTTGGCTACACCATTTGCTTACCCCTTTGAAATTGGCGGTTTGGTGACCATCACCAATACGAACGTAAGCGGTGGTGATACCGACAACTACTACTATTACTTCTATGACTGGAGCGTTCAGCAACCTGATTTCACATGCGCAAGTGATCGTGTGGAAGTGCAAGCCATTGTTTTGGGTATGAATGAACTCGAAGGTGTTTCAGGTATGCAATTGTATCCGAACCCTGCCGCGAATGACTTGACGGTTTCATTCAATAGCTTGAAAAGCTCTGCCATGAGCCTTCAAATTGCTGATCAAACAGGCCGTGTTGTTTACACCAAGCAAATCAATAGCACCACCGGCGCTAATACACACCGTCTGGACGTTTCGAATCTAGCAGCCGGTATTTACCAGTTACAGATTGGAAGTGGCAACCAATCAGCTACTTCGAAAATTGTTATCGAGTAAATAAACTACGGAGAATATTCGAAAGGGCTGCCGGTTGGTAGCCCTTTCTTTTTTGCTGCGGTTGTGCATATTCCGTTTTAAAACTTTAACCTACCCATTTACCAAAGAAGGTCTTCCATTGCTAGCATTGTAGTAGAATTACAAAAGCAACAATCTATGCGCTGGAGAATACCGCTTCTAATAGCTGCTCTCGTTCTTTTTTTCGGTGAGCTCACAGCTCAAAAATTCGAGAAGTTTACCCGCAACGAAACAACCGTTCTGGAAGAACTGACAACGCTATTAGAATCCGGACGACAGGGTCGTGGGGTTGAATTGGTGGAGCGACAATTCGCGCCCGTGTGGCTTCAACCCACTTCCTTCACACAAACACAGCGGGAACAGATCTACAATGTACTCGATGCTCTTGTAAAGAACAAAAGCAAAGCATTTCCTGACTTTCAAGACTATTTGAAGGCCCTGATTGCATTTCCCACTTCCGGGAAAACAGAAGCTGATTTCAACACCTGGAGCGATGTGCTTCTTCGGGTAATGGCCGACAAGAAAAACAAGAAGTTCATTCCCGAAATGTTGGAAAGCTCTGCCTTGCTGTTTCGCGACCGATGTTTTTTCGAAAACGAAACGATTCGGTGGCAAAGCAGCTCCAACGACTTTCAATTCGCTTTCGATAGCATTCCTGCCATCGTATTTGGCGTGACTGATTTGCGCTGTTACAGCAAGGGCGATAGCAGCATTATATATAGCACTACCGGCAATTATTATCCGGGTAGCCAACGATTCGTTGGGCAATCGGGAAAAGTAACCTGGCAACGCGCCGGATTCGATCCTACGAAAACCTATGCTGAACTTTCCGACTACTTCATTCGACTGAAAGGGTCTACTTACAACGCTGATTCAGTAACCTTCCACACTGATTTTTTTAAGCAAGCCATCCTCGGCCGCTTAACCGATAAGATTCTGGCCGATAAGACAACCGACAACGCCACTTATCCCCGATTTGAGTCGTACTTCAAGCGACTTCAAATTCAGAACATCGACAAGAATATGGATTATGATGGCGGTTTTACGATGGCCGGTACACAATTAATAGGCAGCGGTTCGCCCGAAGAACCCGCAATCATTACCGTTTTTCGTGACAATAAAAAATTTATCTCTATCACGAGTATTGAATTTGCCATTAAACCTGACCGCATCAATGCGCCTCATGCGCGCATTCGCGTGATGCTTGAAAACGATTCGATAACGCATCCGGACATCCGGTTTTCATTCGATCGAAAATCCAAAAAAATCGTGTTGTTACGCAGTGACGAAGGCATTTCAAAGTCGCCGTTTCAAAACACCTATCACAATGTTGACATGTACTTTGAAGCCATAATATGGACACTCGATGATCCATCTATGAAGATGGGGTCACTTGAAACCAGCACGCAACGCTACGCTGCATTTGAATCGAACAGCTACTTCAAAAAAAGACGCTACGACTCGATGATGGGGATATCTTCTTCACACCCGCTGTATGAGTTGAAGGAGTACGCTGACCATATCAAGAGCAACGAATTCAATGCACGTGAACTTTGCATCTACCATCGCTACAGCGAAGAACAAGAAAATGCTATTTTGATTGACCTCAATAACAAAGGCTTTATTGATTACGACCTCAATACACACGACATTAAGGTTCGGCCCAAGCTCTACTGGCACATTGAAAATAATATTGGCAAGCGTGATTATGATGTTGTGCAGTTCAGCTCCGAAGTTGAGTCGGGGGCCAATGGTCAGTTGAGTCTGCTCAACTACGACCTTATGATGAAGGGTGTGGACAACTTCCAGCTTTCCGACTCACAGCAGGTTAACATCATGCCTCTCAATAAAGAAGTAGTGCTAAAGAAAAACCGAGATTTCATTTTTGGAGGGCAAGTGAACGCAGGTAATTTCGAGTTCAGTGGTCCACAGTATTTCTTTTCGTATGATAAGTTCCAACTCGATTTAATTCAAG
>JBJTRD010000102.1:0-4904 GCA_046075945.1 Flavobacteriales bacterium | reverse complement strand
CTGCTTGCTGATGTCGGTGTGAACTTTCTTCTGAATTTCATTTTTCATTTCGAGCATCTGCAACTCCTTGTTGAGTAGCTCGAGTACTTTGGAAGCGCGCTGGCCGAGATCCGCAATCTCCAGCAATTGCTGCTTCTCGGGCGTATCCACCTTCATATTGGAAGAGATGAAGTTGGTAAGAAAACTCAGGCCACTGATGTTTTTGATGGCCATGGATGCTTCATTCGGAATGTCGGGTGAAAGATGAATAATCTTTAGTGAAAGATCCTTGAGCGATTCAAACAACGCTTGTTGTTCTTTGCTTTCGTTATTGCGGTTTTTTTCGGGATAAACACGCACCTGTGCAGAGAAGTAAGGGTCTGTGCTGACCAGGCCTGTAATTTCAAATCGCTTTTTGCCTTGTAAAATAACGGTGGTGCTTCCATCGGGCATGCGCAACATCCGCATGATGGTGGCTTGTGTGCCTATGCGATGCAAATCGTCGAAGGTGGGCTCTTCAATGTCGGGATTCGTTTGTGCAACCACACCAATCACTTTGTTGCCTTTGTTGGCTTCCTGCACGAGTCGAATGCTTTTGTCGCGACCAACAGTGATGGGAATTACAACGCCCGGAAAAAGCACCGTGTTGCGCAAAGGCAGAAGCGGCAGCACTTCCGGAGTGTGTTCGTTATCCATTTGCTCTTCATCCTCGGGGGTGATGAGCGGTATGTATTCGTGGTCTTCGACCTCAGGGTCGGAGAGTAGGTGTTTCCAATGTTCCATATGAAAAAGCTGGAGGCGCAAAGTATGCATGACCTGCACAAATTAGCCTGTTTTGCGACGCGCGATTTTCAAGCAATGTGCCACGGGGAATTTACTGACTTTATGACGCGAGGGGAGGTGTGAAGGGTGAGGTATGAGGGATAAGGTATAGGGCATTGGGGGATAGGTCTGGACCTGCGGTGCGTGACGTAACGTCAGGAGCAATTGCCGCGCTGTCGTTGTTTAGCGCTTAGCGTGCACTGCAGCGAGTGCATTATTGATGGTTTGGATATGATGCTCCATGGTGAAATGCTCGCGTATCCGTTTTTTTCCTGCCGCCCCCATTCGCTTGGCAAGTTCCGGGTCATCGAGCAAGGTGCACATATGCTCTGCCATTGCGGCAACATCTCCTTCGTCAACAAGGAAGCCTGTCTCGTTGTGCACCACGATATCGAGTATTCCTGAATGTCGGGTTGAAACTACCGGAAGTCCGGCCGATTGCGCTTCAATAATGGCTACAGGCGTCCCCTCCATGTCGCCGTTTTCAGCCGTACGCGAGTGTTGCACAAAGAAGCGCACATCCTGCATTTCTTTCTGATAGACTTCGCGTTCCACAACTCCTAAAAGTTTTACGCGCTCATGCAATTCGAGATTGTCTACCAGATCTTTTACAAATCGAAATAATGGGCCGTTGCCATAGAAAAGCAGTGTTGCATCGGGATGTTTTTCGAGGCATTTTTTGAAAGCTAGAATGACAAGATGTGGAGCCTTCTTGTCAATCATTCGCCCGATTGCATAAATCTTTTTACTCTGAAGGTTGGGCTGCAATTGAGCGAATGATTCGTGCGCAGCACAATGCGTTACAATGATTTTTTCTGCCGGTGCTCCCAGTTCAATCAATTTCGATTTCATGGAATTGGCCACCACAAAAATGACGCTTGCGTATGCAAACATTTGTTCATACGCCTCTTTGAAATCTTCGAGCACTTTGTATTCTGAAGCATCGAATCCGAAGAAGTGCACAGCAAGAGGTATATTCAGTTTTCGCGCGGTGGGCGTGCAGTCGGCACCCACCACACCGAATTCGGCGAATAGGATATCCGGTTTCGTTTTTCGAAGCGATTGTTCGAATGCTTTTTCACGGGCAGATGGAGGTGATATTCCAACGGCACGTTTGATAGCCGCGGTAATTTGACGAAACAATGAGTTGCCTTCGGGTAGTTTTTGTTTTCCCAGATAGCGCGGTATACGTCCCGTGTGATAATAGAGAATTTCACCTTGTAGCAATTCGATATGCGCCCGAATAAATGTTTCCGAGGGCGCATTGTCGCGTGCTGAAATAAGCGCAATCTTCATGGTGAATGTGACAGGACGCGAAATTAGAGGATTGCACCTCTTCTTTTTTACCTTTGAACAAATCAACGCGGTATGCCATTTTTTTCAGTTGTTATTCCAACGTATAACCGAGCGAAACTTGTGTCGCGCGCTATAGACAGTGTGCTAGGCCAAACTTTCCGCGATTTGGAATTGATTGTGATCGATGATGGTTCGACCGACAACACGCGTGAGGCGCTTTCTGTTTACAACTCTGATCCGCGATTCGTGTACGTTTATCAAAACAACACCAAGGAAAGTGGCGCTCGTAATAATGGCATGCGCTTGTCGAAAGGGGCGTGGGTGTGCCTACTCGATTCAGACGATATATTCTTGCCGAACCACTTGCAAGTGATTCATGATGCTATACAGGCGAATAGCAGCAAGCCTGGAATTTATCATGCGTTAATGACGCGTGTTTATTCAGACGGACGAAGAGTGAATCAGGAAATTCTGGAACGTAATCCATCCAATCCGATTTGGGGCATTGCGCGCAATGAACTACTGGTATCGAGCGCCTGTATGCATACGTCGATAGCGAAGAATTTTGCATTCAGGGAAGATCTATTTTCAGGTGAGGACACCGAATTTTTCTTTCGCGTCGCGCTGCAGTTTCCCATCATCACCATTGAGGAGTGCACTTCAGAGTACATGATTCACACCGACAACAGTGCAATCGCATATGGTGGTCGTCATGTATTTTGCAAGAATCGAATTTTGCATTGGAAATCTATCAAGCGCAATGAAAAAGTACGTCCATGTTTCCCGGATGGCTTTATCAACGGAAAAATTTCACAGTTGTATCAGTGGAAGGGCATGTCGCATGCGACTAATCGTGATAAGGGACTAACAATTCAGTGTTATCTGATGAGCATGTATTACAAGCCATCCTTATTCGTCAAGTTCAGTTATTGGAAGGAACTGGGTTCTCTGCTTCGGTGAGTTGCAGGTTGCAAGTTGAACGTTATGGAAAGACCTCTTGTAACCTTCAACTTTCCAACTTTCAACTCTTCCGCTGATACGATGTGTCCTCAAATACCTGCAAGAGAAGTTTTCGTGTTGCGTCATCGAGTTGGATGGATCTTCGCTGCATCACTTTCGCAATCGTTTCAAACGCTTTTTGAGGTTGATAGTTTTCCCAACCATCGGGTCCACCCCAAGAAAAGGATGGGATGTGCTTGTCGGGAAATCCGCCACCGAAAATGTTGGCATTAACGCCTACCACAGTGCCCGTATTGAACATGGTATTGATGCCGCACTTGCTGTGGTCACCCATAATGAGTCCGCAGAAGGTGAGTCCCGTATCAGCAAAATCGCCTGTAGTGTAGCTCCAGATATTTACGGTGGAATAGTTATTTTTCAGATTCGATGTATTGGTATCGGCGCCCAGATTGCACCATTGCCCGATAATGGAATTGCCAACAAAACCATCGTGTGCTTTGTTGGAATATCCCCAGAAAACGGAGTTCGAAACTTCGCCTCCCACTTTGCATTCAGGGCCAATTGTAGTGGCGCCATAGATTTTTGTTCCGAGTTTTAAGGTGGCGTGTTTTCCCAAATAGAAGCCGCCGCGCATGTGTGAGCCCTCCATAATTTCTGCATCCGCATCGATGTAGATAGGGCCATCGAGCGTGTTGAAAGTAGCGGCATACACTTTTGCCGTAGCGTGCACAAACAACTTGGATGGATCACCGATTATCGTATTGGATGCATGCAACTGAGATTGTGGATTGTCTTTGGGCATGAGCTCAAAGTCGAATGCCATGGCCATGGCATTCAATGCAAATAAATCCGTAATGCGTTCAATCCAGGTTAGTTCTGCCTTCGACTCTACCCGATGTTCGTTGGCCACATGCTGCATATCGATGTAACGCGCCAACAAGACTTCACCACGATACAATGCATCGCCGGGATTCATGCTTCGCAATTCGTTTATGAGCGATGTGGTAGGGAAGAGGCGTGCATTCACATGCAATTGCATTTGAGCTGAAGGTGTGCTGAAGAGCGCGCGCAACGGTATGCGGGTTTCGTGCGCTACCTCCGAGTTAAATATGCGTGCATATCGTTCGGCCATTGTCATCATGCCCATACGCAACTCACCCACCGGACGAGTATACGTGAGCGGGAGAAAGTGACTGCTAAGCTTATCTTCGAAGAGGACTAGTTGCATAATTTTAGGTACTGGGTATTGGGTACTGGGTACTGGGTACTGGGTACTGGGTACTGGGTACTTTTATTGAAAAGCAAAATTCAACATTAAAGGAGAATCTAACCAATAAATCAATTCTTATTTATCAAGAAGCAGTATCTAATGCCCTGTCCCTTGTCCCCAAGATTACCATGCCCTTAACGCCGTGGTTACACTGATATGGTTACTCGGCCCGGCAAGGTGGTATATGGAGCGACCATAGCTGATGTGAAACTTCGATACGCGCACACCGAAACCATACGAAAAGCCTGCGGTGCCGGGTTTGTCTTCGAGCTTCAGCTCCTGGCGTTTACGGTAGTTATAGCCAACACGAAGGTGCATGTTTTTGGATAAAATAAATTCGGATCCGACCGTAACATGACGCATGAATTTGTCGCCGAAATCCCATTTTTCCTTTTCGATAACTTCACCTGTGATAGGGTCTGTGATAATCACTTTATTCGGATTTTCCCACACAAGATCCCAACGTTGCATGTTCGAATAAACGAGCGACAATCGGAATGGTGCATGCGCAGGGCGTTTGGTGATGCCTACTTGAAGTTGAAAAGGTAGTTTCTCGCGATTGTTATCGGTAAACGAT
>JBJTRD010000101.1:0-3021 GCA_046075945.1 Flavobacteriales bacterium | reverse complement strand
TGATAGGTGATAGGTAGTTAGGTGTTAGGTGTTAGGTAATAGGTTATAGGTTATAGGTAATAGGTGTTGGCTCACCTGTTACCTATAACCTATAACCTATAACCTATTACCTAGAGTTTTTAGCGTATGATGGTTAAATCGCCGCTGAAGTATTCCATACCGGAATTTTTGTTGACGCCGACGATGTAGTAATAAACACCATCGGGGCTGCCATCGGCATTCCAGGTACCATTGTAATCGAGGTCTTCAAACACCAGGTTGCCCCAGCGGTTATATATCTGGCAGGTACTTTTCGGATAACGTCCAATACTTGTGACATCGAACGTATCGTTGTCACCATCGCCATTCGGAGTGATGATATTCGGAATTAAGAGAATACACTCTTCCGGTTCGAAGCGCAGTACAATGGTTCCTTCGGATGTGCAGTCTTCCTGTTGCACGTGAATGATATACACACCGGGTATATTGGTGTTATAACTGGCCAAGTCGTAGAAGCCGAGAGAGTCGGTGATTCCTTGATTGTAGTCGCCCAGGTTTTCGTAGTGATCCCACGACCAGATAACATCTTGAAGCTGGTCTTCCATGATAATGTCGACCGGAAGAGTCTCGGTACACGGGCGCATAATGCGGTCGTTGATGTTGAGCGGCGGTGCTACATAGAAGTCGATAATGTCGGTAGTGCCGCATGCTGCATCGCTCACGACCAATTGATAATGACCATCCTCGTTAACGACCAGGGTATCGCCCAGGCCACCGGGCACAATGTCGCCATCCAGCGTCCATGCATAGGTTGCTGAAGTATTGTTTTGTGGTTCACAGTGCAGATACACAGGGTATTCAGCATCGCAATCGTATTGTGGAGAAAGCGTTGGCACTAGTTGCGGCACCAGTTCAACGGTCGCTTCGTCGGTTCCGATGCAATTCTCCAATCCAATAGCAGTCACGGTGACTGTATACGTTGTTTCCTGTGTGATATTCGAAACTGTTGGAGAGGCAATAACCGGACTTGAAAGCCCCGTTGCAGGCGACCATGCGTAGGCATAGGGCACTCCCGGAACAGCATTTTCTACAATAGCCTGCAGTTGGTTATTTGCACCTGTGCACAACGGGATATCCGGTGCATTCACATCGGGAGGTGCTACTGCAGTAACTGAAACCGCATTCGTGAATTCGCAGCCAAAGTCATTGATAACATGATACTCAAATGTATAAACACCGGGTTCGGCAGGATCGAAAATAGCCCAGTCACAATCGGGACCTATTTGCGAAAGTACGTTTTGTTGATCCCAGAAGCTGGAGTCACATCCGGTTCCAACTATTGGAGTAAACTGCAGTACGTTGGGGTAAAATTGAGGAGCGAACTGGATACCGAATTCAAACACATAACCATCGTCGGCGCCAACAATATCGCAAACCTCCAGCTGCCACGTTCCGTTCATCGGGCATCCAATCAAATCATCAAACGATCCTTCCGGTTCATAATCCCCGGCGGGAATGGGCGATCCACCGCCACCGGATAAAAATTCCATCCAGGTACCACCGGTAGAGTTCGGAGAAAACGAGTAGATGTAACCAACACCCGGAGTTCCCGATTCATCGTCGATGGGTTCACCCAGAAACGTACCTGAGCCACCAGCCTCCGGGAAGATACTCATTACGGAACCATCGGGACAGATAATACTAATGGTAATATCGCCCACATACGAGTGTTCGATACTGAAGTAAATATTCGAAAAATCAGCCACACTCGTGATAGTTGCCGGACCAAACTGATTGAACAAAATATCGGTATACAAACATCCCTGATTGTCCGGAATGTATACACCGTTGTCGAACACCACGCTGTTATCTTCAATCCAGGTTACCGTATTTCCGTTTTGAGTTTCATTACCAAAACCGGTAGTTGTCGAATCTGTGAATGTCTGTGTTCCCAACAAAATTGGATTTCCGGTGCAGAAATAGTCATCGCTCACTGTTACGTCAAAAACATACGGAGTAGAGACGAGCACAACAATCTCCGGAATGTTCAGACTGGCGCAATCATTTTCATCTTGTATATACAAGCGCACGCGGTATCCGCCGGGTTCCGAAAACGTATGTTGTACTACAGACCACGTGGTGTTATCGGTGGTACCATCGCCAAAATCCCACAACCATTCGGCCGGATCAATGGACGAATTTCCTCCGTAGAATTCCACTGACTCGCCGGGACAGATCTTCATGGTATCTGCATCCGCATACATTTCTGCAATCGGAAAATCACATGGGATTCCGCAGAATACGCGCATTGAGAAATCACCAACGTTACCATCAGCGTTGGAAGTGAACGTAACGGTCAGACATCCTGTGGCATTGGCTGCCGACGCACTGATGGTTTGAAACAACAATTCCGTGCCGCTGTAGGTTCCGATGAGTGGCGAAGCTGTGCTGCTGCCGTCGTAGATGGAAAGTTCATCACCGGCTGATAAATCGAAACCCAGGAAGTATAAATTTACTTGAGTTTCTCCTGGACCGGGGCACAACGTTGTTTGGTTGTTTGAATTGGGTGAATAGGGCACCAAACCGCCGTTACTATCGTGCATGATGGCATCGCAACCCGTGTAGGTGTTTCCATTTCCAATATTAAAAACCTCCGATTGAGCGTTCAATGCGCACACCGTCAAAGCGAAAAGGAAGGTGAATAGAATCTTTTTCATATTACTTGGCAGAGGTTTTTGAGTTCTTGATTTCACGGCGCTTCCATTCCTTCTGCATCATTTCATCGGAACGAACGATAAGCAGGTAGCTGTTACCTGAGGTGGTTTGCACAGGCAGATTTTCACAGCGATTGGATTGCTGAGGCAACGTATATATCAGTGGATTAAAATCGGCTACCATATCGTCGGTAAGTATCACAGCATTTCCGTTGCGGTCAGTTAGTGAATACCACTGTGTTTCTGTTGGATTTTTTACTTCTTCGAACCAGCATAGCTTTTCCGCTCGAAATGCCAACATGGCTTGTTGATTTTCAGACATAGCGCT
>JBJTRD010000100.1:0-4825 GCA_046075945.1 Flavobacteriales bacterium | reverse complement strand
ACAATGTTGTATTGGTGAAGTCCCAGTTCGTGCAATAGGTTCGCCGCAATGGACAAATTATGGAGAAGGCACAGCCTGTTGCTCTGCGTCAAAAAATTTTTAAGGATGAAACACTTGCTCAGTGTCGTAAAATGATGGAGGGTGTAACCGAGGAAGGAGGCACTGCGAGCCGACAATTCAACGAATGCCCTTACACAGTTGCCGGAAAAACAGGCACGGCCTGGTTGCACGAAGACGGCGGTTATCAGGCACATCACTACCGCGCTTCATTCGTTGGTTATTTCCCTGCTGAAAATCCACGCTATACCTGCATCGTGGTTGTGAACGATCCGCGCGGTGCTCTCTACTATGGAAGTTTAATTGCTGCGCCCGTTTTTAAAGAACTGGCAGATAAGATTTACAGCACCGAGCTCGATTTTCATGCGCCCTCGCAGCGTGATAGTACGAAGCTGGTGCAGCATCATTTGCCTCGTGTGAAAAGTGGTTCGGCAAAGGAACTCAATACGGTATTCGCTCGATTGAATATGCCCGTGTATACCGATGGCGAAGGCCAATGGTACACGACGGTATTGCAAAATGACTCGCTTCAGGTAAGTCCTCGCATTGTCGAGTCAGGCGTAGTTCCGAACGTGCTCGGCATGGGACTGCAGGATGCATTGTATTTGCTCGAAAGCCAGGGCATGCATGTAAACGTAAGCGGATTTGGCACGGTGCGAAGGCAAAGCATACCGGCAGGAAGTCATATACCATCCAACTCCAACATAACCATCGAGCTTCTGTGAAATTACTCAAGGATATACTTTTCAAATCGCGCATACAACAGGTGTTTGGTTCAACGCATGTAGCGATTGAACACATCACCATGGACTCGCGCGATGTGAAGCCATTCAGTTTGTTTGTTGCTGTTCCAGGTGTTACGGTCGATGGTCATGATTACATGGATAAGGCAATTGCCTCAGGCGCTATTGCGATTGTGTGTGAACGGGTACCCCCGTTTCCCAGCGGAAATATTACATACGTACAAGTGCAGAGTGCAGCAGAGTCGCTCGGTTACATAGCCTCGAATTTTTTTGATAATCCAAGCGAGAAAATTCAAGTAGTGGCTGTAACAGGTACGAATGGAAAAACGACCACAGCCACGCTGATGTATCGACTGGCTCGCAAGATGGGTTTCAAGGCGGGATTACTTTCCACAGTAGTCAATAAGATAAATGATAATGATGTGCCCGCTACGCATACAACACCCAATGCGATTGCATTGAATGGTTTGCTGAGTGATATGGTTGCTGCAGGATGCGTGTATTGCTTTATGGAGGCATCTTCTCATGCATTACACCAGCACAGGTTGACGGGTGTTCAGTTACGTGGGGCCCTGTTCACCAACATCACACACGATCATCTCGACTACCATAAAACGTTCAATGAATACATCAAGGCGAAGAAGATCCTGTTCGATATGCTTCCATCGTCCGCCTTTGCAATTGTGAATGCCGACGATCGCCAAGGGGAAATCATGGTTCAGAATTGCAAGGCCAAGGTGAAAACAATGGCGCTGCATAGTATGGCCGATTATCGCACCAAAGTTTTGGAGAATGGATTTGCAGGCTTGCATTTGTTCATCGATAATCAGGATGTGTATACTCAGTTGATTGGTGGATTCAACGCGTACAACATCCTTGCTGTGTATGCTGCAGCGATGGAACTGGGCCTCGATAAAATGGAAGTGCTTACGGCCATTAGCGGCTTGCAGGCGCCTGACGGACGTTTTCAATATATCAAAACACCCAACGGAGTTACGGCTGTTGTGGATTATGCGCATACTCCGGATGCTTTGAAGAATGTGTTGAAGACCATTGCCGATATCCGAACAGGCAACGAACAGGTCATCAGCATCGTGGGCTGCGGTGGTGACCGCGATAAAACGAAGCGGCCCGAGATGGCACGCATTGCAGCCGAGTGGAGTAACCGTGTCATTCTTACCAGTGATAATCCGCGAAGCGAAGATCCGGAAACCATCATCCATGAAATGAAAGAAGGGTTGGATCCTGCCATGATGAAGAAGACACTCGCAGTGACTGATCGGCGTGAGGCCATCAAGCTTGCGTGCACACTGGCGAATGGAGGTGATATCGTACTGATAGCAGGAAAGGGCCATGAGCGCTATCAGGAAGTAGCGGGTGTAAAACATCCGTTCGATGATTTCGAAATTGTAAGTGAAACCTTAACCATGCTCGAGAAATAATGCTATACTATCTATTCGAATATCTCGACAATCAATTCAACTTTCCGGGCGCAGGACTTTTCCAATACATTTCATTTCGCGCTGCATTGAGCATCATTCTTTCCCTCACCATATCGATGGTGTTTGGTAAGAAACTTATAGCCATGCTAAAACGCAAGCAGGTAGGAGAAACCGTGCGCGATTTGGGTCTGCAAGGCCAAATGGAGAAATCGGGCACCCCTACCATGGGAGGACTTATCATCCTTGCGGCGATTCTCATTCCAACGCTGCTGTTTGCAAGGCTTACGAACGTGTACATACTTACCATGCTAGTCGCAACTGTTTGGTTGGGTGTAGTTGGTTTTATGGACGACTACATCAAGGTGTTTAAGAAAGACAAGCAAGGACTCGCAGGTACCAGTAAAATTATTGGACAGATTGGTGTGGGTTTGATTGTCGCGGGTATGCTTTATTTTAATGAGAACGTTTTCATTAAAACGAAAATTAATGATACACCCATGGGCAACTCTACGCTTGTGGCCGAGAGTGATCCCGCACAATGGCAGTCTGAAAAATCGTTGAAGACAACGATACCTTTTGTAAAAGACAATGAGTTCGATTACACCTGGCTCATGCCCGACAGTTGGGAAACACCTGTGACGCTTTTTATTCTGTTTGCGATTATAGTTGTATTGATAGTTACGGCTGTCAGCAATGGTGCGAACATCACTGATGGCATCGATGGACTGGCGGCAGGAACGAGCGCAATCATTGGGGTAACACTGGCGCTTCTTGCCTATTTATCGGGCAACTACATTTTCGCCGATTACCTCAACATCATGTACATCCCTCATGCCGGTGAGCTTGTAATTTTCATCAGTGCATTTGTAGGAGCATGCATCGGATTCTTGTGGTACAACACTTATCCGGCGCAGGTATTCATGGGCGATACGGGCAGCTTAGCATTGGGCGGTATCATCGCCACGTTTGCAATAGCCATTCGCAAGGAATTGCTCATTCCAGTATTGTGCGGAATCTTCCTGGTAGAAAATCTTTCGGTGATGATACAAGTGTCGTATTTCAAATACACCAAGAAGAAATACGGGGAAGGCCGCCGCATTTTCCTGATGTCGCCCTTGCATCATCATTACCAGAAAAAGGGCATGCATGAATCCAAAATCGTTTCTCGCTTTTGGATCATCGGCATCATGCTCGCTGTACTCACCATCATCACACTGAAGACCCGCTAACATTGAAGAAGAAGATTGTCATATTAGGCGGAGGCGAAAGCGGTATGGGCGCGGCAGTGCTTGCAATCAAGCAAGGTTTCGATGCATTCCTTTCCGATAAGGGAATATTGAAGGATAAATACCGCGAGCAGCTGCTTGCTCGCACTATTCCCTTTGAAGAAGGAGGCCATGATGAGGAGCGGATTCTTATAGCGGATGAAATCATCAAGTCACCGGGTATTCCTGATACCGCGCCGCTCATTGTTCGAGCGAAGGAAAAGGGCATTCCTGTTATTTCTGAAATAGAATTTGCAGCGCGCTATACGAAGGCAAAGCTCATATGCATTACCGGTAGCAATGGCAAGACCACTACTACGCTTCTGACATATCATATCCTGAAAAATGCAGGCTTGAACGTAGGCCTCGCAGGCAACGTAGGCAACAGCTTCGCCTTGCAGTTAGCCGAGCAAAACTTCGATTATTATGTGCTCGAGATAAGTAGCTTCATGCTCGACACGATGTATGAATTCAAGGCGGATGTCGCCATTCTAACGAACATAACACCCGATCATCTCGACCGATACGAATACAACTTCCAGAACTATGTGAACTCGAAGTTTCGCATCGTCAACAATCAAACAGAGAATGACATTTTCATTTTCTGCGCCGACGATCCGGTCATCATGAAAGAGCTGAGCGAGCGCACCATTGCGGCGCAACTCATTCCCTACACCATAAGCGAAAAGCTGCCCTTTGGTGAGCGTGGCGCTTATGTCAACAACGATCAACTTATCATCTATATCAACCAATACAATACGTTAACTATGAAAATGACTGAACTTGCCTTGCAAGGAAAGCACAACCTCGCCAACAGCATGGCTGCGGGCGTAGCCGGAATGATCTTCGAACTGCGCAAGGAAATTGTGCGCGAGAGTTTGGAGAACTTTGAAAACGTAGAGCATCGCCTCGAATTCGTTTCCAAGGTGAACGGTGTAACATTCATCAACGACAGCAAAGCCACAAACGTAAACTCTACGTGGTATGCGCTGGAAAGCATGAAGGCACCCACCGTGTGGATTGCCGGCGGACAAGACAAGGGCAACAATTACGCTGATCTGAATGATCTTGTAAAGGACAAGGTGAAGGCGATTGTTTGTCTCACGAAAGACAGCAGTAAAATCCGCAAAGCATTTGCCGGCACTGTAACTCAAATCGTAGATGTGCAAACTGCCGATCAGGCTGTGCGTGTATCGTATGACCTATCGCGTGAGGGTGATACTGTATTGCTTTCTCCAGCTTGCGCTTCGTTCGACCTCTTCGAAAACTACGAAGACCGCGGACGTCAGTTCAAGGCAGCAGTGCGTAAGCTGTAAAC
>JBJTRD010000099.1:0-7230 GCA_046075945.1 Flavobacteriales bacterium | reverse complement strand
TGACTACGAACATGCGCGAAGCTGAATATTTTTTATCTGCTGAGGGAAGCGATTGTGGCATTGCCAATGTGAACATTGGTACAAGTGGTGCCGAAATCGGAGGAGCTTTTGGCGGTGAAAAGGAAACAGGCGGAGGTCGTGAAAGCGGATCAGACAGCTGGAAGAGCTACATGCGCAGACAGACCAATACGATCAATTACAGCACAAGTCTTCCGCTTGCGCAGGGAATCAAATTCGATTTGTAGTTAACGTCCGAGGTGCATCAGCAAAATGGAGATATCAGCGGGATTTACGCCGCTGATTCTGGATGCTTGTCCTAACGTTTCCGGTTGAATGGCCATCAATTTTTGGCGAGCTTCTGTGCTGATGTTTGTGATAAGTTCAAAGTTGAATCCTTTTGGAAAGCGCACGTGTTCCAGTCGGAGGAGTTTTTCTGCCATTTCGCGTTCTTTTGTCAAATAGCCGCTATATTTCAGTTCAATTTCTGCCTGTTCGAGTATTTCAACCATCAAATCACCAGTGCTGGTAATGGTTTCAAGAACGGATGGATATAAGGCGGTAAAATCAGACAAACAGAGCTCCGGCCGACTCAACATACTACTTAGCTTGACTTTTTGCGCTATAGGGGCGCTATTGCGATTTTCAAGTGTTGGATTGACCTTTTCAGGCTCAATAGAAAGCTTTTCGATGTGTTTTAGGAGATTTTTCTTACCTGTTAGCTTTTGTTCCACGTGAAATACACGCTCGGTCGATGCAAACCCTATCGCTGCAGATCGCAGGGTGAGTCGTTCATCTGCATTGTCCTGCCTGAGGAGAGTTCGAAATTCAGCCCGACTCGTGAACATGCGGTATGGTTCGTCGGTCGACTTGGTGATTAGGTCATCGATGAGAACACCGATGTAGGCTTCATTACGGTTCAATGTAAAGGGTTCTTTCTCCAGCACAAATTGAGCGGCATTAATACCGGCTATTAATCCTTGGCAAGCCGCTTCCTCGTAACCTGTAGTGCCATTGATTTGGCCGGCCAGAAACAGGCCGGGAATCAGTTTGGTTTCAAGGGTGTGTTTGAGCTGATCAGGCGGGAAATAGTCGTATTCAATCGCATAGCCCGGCCGAAACATTTTAGCACTTTCAAAACCCGGTATTAAGCGAAGGGCTTTGAGTTGAACGTCTTCCGGAAGGCTGGTGGAGAAGCCGTTGACATAGATTTCTACAGTATTCCAACCCTCTGGTTCAACGAAGATTTGATGGCGGTCTTTGTCTGCGAAGCGCGTGATCTTATCTTCAATGGACGGGCAATAGCGAGGTCCAACCCCTTGGATTCGCCCGCTGAACATGGGGCTTTTTTCGAAGCCAGTGGCGAGAACGTCGTGGACGTCCTGATTGGTATAGGTTATCCAACAACAGCGTTGGTTCTGTAATGGTTTTGTGACAGGTAGATAGCTAAATTTTGATGGCTCTGAATCACCTTCTTGAACTTCCATTAGAGAGTAATTCAAGGAGCGGCCGTCTATACGAGGTGGTGTACCTGTTTTCATTCGACCACTTCTAAAACCCACTGAATTCAACTGTTCTGTTAAGCCTTCTGCGCCTTTCTCCCCCATTCTGCCACCTCCAAATTGTTTTTCCCCGATGTGTATGACACCGTTCAGGAAGGTGCCGCTGGTAATGACTACAGAGCGGCAATTGAAGCGGACGCCCATACCGGTAACAACACCCCTTATTTCACCGTTTTCCAGGATGATTTCGCGAACCATGTCTTGCCAGAAATCCACAAGCGGCGTGGCTTCCAGCATGTTTCTCCACTCTTCGGCGAAACGCATCCTATCGTTTTGAGTGCGTGGGCTCCACATGGCGGGGCCTTTGGATTTGTTGAGCATGCGGAATTGAATGGCTGATCGGTCGGAAACGATACCGGAATAACCCCCCAGAGCGTCGATTTCACGAACGATTTGGCCCTTGGCAATGCCACCCATTGCGGGGTTGCAGCTCATTTGTCCAATCTTGTTCATGTCCATGGTTATCAGCAAGGTACGCGCGCCAAGATTGGCAGAAGCAGCAGCGGCCTCATTGCCCGCATGACCGGCGCCGACAACAATTACATCATAAGAATTTTCCATAAAAAACAGAGTTCCACGTGAAACACGTTGTTACTTAAATTTAGCGATTATTGAGAGGCAGTCATCTTCTTTTTTGCGCATGATTTCAGCATCCTTTTTTGTCTTGTCATTGTACCCGCATAAATGCATAACACCATGAATAATAACACGATAGAGTTCCGTAAGCTCGGTTGCTTGAAATTTTAAAGCATTGTCCTGAACACGCGGAATACTAATGTACAACTCTCCGGAAATATAACCTGGAGAGTTGTAGTTGAACGTGATGATGTCGGTATAGTAGTCGTGGTTCAAAAACTGCCGATTGATCTCCAGAAGGTTTTCATCCGAGCAGAAAATGATGTTCAGGTCCTTCAACCGAAGGTTTTCACGGGAAACACAATCGATTATCCAGCGTTTTACGGCGTTTTTATGCTTGAGGGCATGGTCAATGTCGACAGAGTGAAAATGAATGGCCATAACGGCGCGAAAATACGTTTTGCGCCGTGTTAACAAGATATGAACACTAAAAAGACGAGTTAGATGAGATAAATGAGCGAGCTGCAGACGCGACCCCGTGTAAATTGCGTGCGCTATGAAAAATATTGTTGTACTAATTGACTTTACTGACGGGTGCAAAATTGCACTTCACCAATGCCGAATATTGGCCGAACTAACCGGTGCAAGGATTCACGCCGTTCACGTAAGCAAAGACGGAACGGATGATGTGGAGCACCTTATGCTAAGCGCTTTTGTCACCGAGGAAATTGGCTCAGCCATTCCGTTGACCACACGTATCTTCGATGGCCGCGTTTTGAAAGCGTTGAAGGAAGGAATTGCTGCTATTCACCCAGACCTGGTGGTTTTATGTACCCATGGAATACAGGGGATTGTCCAGCGACTGTTTGGAGCGAATGTGTTGAAGTTGGTTCAAGCGGTTCCTACAACTTTTTTAGTGGTACAGGAAAACACACACGTGGATGAGCGCGGCTTTCAAAAGATTTTGTTTCCGGCCACACATAGCCCACATGCCGACCTCCTAATTCAGCAGATAACGAGTGTTGCAGCAGAATGCGACAGTGAGGTTGTTTTGTACGAAATAGACAAGTATTTCTCAGATGTTGAAGCGGATATCAAGAAGAACTTCGAAGCCGCGAAGAAGGCCTTTAAAGCAAAGGGTGTAAGTTATTCCCACGTGAAAGAGCAACCGGCGAGCCACTCGCTCGGATTTGCACGTCAAACACTCGATTATGCTGAGGCAAATGGGATAGGGCTGATTGCTACCTTGTCGGAGGTAATAGATTCAGGATTTCTAATGATGAAATCTGACAAGGAAACACTACTGACGAACGAGAAGGGAATTCCGGTTCTGGCGTGCGGCTAGTTCTTTAAACGGCGGTTTTCTCGAGCACGGCGAAGTCTAGAATTACGATGCGACCGTTGTCTTCGAAACTACAATTGTCGGCGAGTTTTTTCATTAAGAAAACACCCCGGCCATGTGGCTTTTCAATGTTTTCCGGAGCAGTGGGGTCGGGCAGATTGTCGTAGTCGAATCCCGGTCCTTCGTCTTCGATGGTAAAGCGAAGGTTGTTGTCGGCGATTGTAAAATGAACGCGCACCTGTTTGCTTGCATCAAGCTTGTTGCCGTGAACGATGGCATTGTTTACCGCTTCTGTCATGGCAATAAGCAACTCGCCGTAATAGTCTTCTTTCACGTGAAACTCGGCACAAACATCATCAATTAATTGCTCAGCAACATGGATGTTTTCCAGGACAGAGGGAAATTGTAAAGTGCGGTCTACAGATGCCATAGTGATTTATTGGTCGCCTAATTTAAGGAAATACGAATTTACCTTTTCCTTGTAATATGGCTTGAGGGTGGGGGGAACAGTTTTCAACAACTCGGTTTCTTGTTGTTTTTTTCGCATGTACTCCTCGTATTTCATGGGGTTTGAAACAGGATAGTCTCTGGCCTCATTGCTTTTGCGTTCGTTGTCTCGATCGCGGGTCATCTCAGCCTCTTCAGCCTTCAATAATCGAATTTCGATATCGCGTTGCCTGCGGATGGATTCTTCGGTGATTTGGTTGTTCACAATATCTTTTTGCAGCTGCTCCATCTCTTTGGCAATCTGTTTCAATTCATTCCCGTTGCCACTTCCGTCTTGATTTAACTCTGCCGCTTTTTCTTCGACTGCCTTACGAATAGCGGCTTGTTTTGCAGCCATTTCAGCCAGTTGCTTACTCATTTGCTGTCCCTGCGAATTATTTTTTCCCTGATTCTTTCCCTGCTTTTTCATCTCCTCGAGTTGCTTCGACAAACCCTCTTGCATTTTTTTAAGTTGGCCTGCACTTGGCTTGGGTTTGTTGCCGCTTCCCCCTGGTTTATTGCAACTGCCGCTACCGGGCTTGCTGTTGGCCGATTGCTGCTGCATCTGCATTTGTTTCAGCGCTTCATCCAACATCAACGCGAGGTTGTTGAAGCTGGTCATCACATATTGTTGTGAAGAGGTAATTTCCGGGGTTCTGCGATCAGGAATGGACGCTAACGCCTTGTCCATGTTTTCATTTACGAGGTTGATTTCGCGATTCACTGCGGCGCTCACTTGTGGCACCCGTTTGCTCAGGGCGAACAATGAATCTTCAACCATTTTCGCATCGTCCTTTAGCTTCCGTTGAGTTTGTCCAAGCTTGTTGTAGTTGGGGTCTTTCGAGTCAATTTTCCCGAAGTTATTCATCAACGATTCCTGATCGAAACTGAGCGTTATGATGTTCTCCAACAATGCGCGCAACGACTCCATATCTTCCTCTTGTTGCTCTTGTTCTTGCGAATCCATAGCCATCTGCATTTGATCGGCCATCTCTTGCATTTTTTTGGCGGCGCTCTTTTGTGATTTCGAAGCGTTGCTTTTCTTGCTTTTGCTTAATTCGTCGCTGCTCTTTTTCTGCTCTTGTTCGATTTCCTGTTCCTGACTATCGGTATCGGGCATGCCATTCGGATTTTCGAGCTCCTCATTCATTTTTTTCAGCTCGTCCATTTCTTTCTGGAGCTCTTCGAACTCTTTGTTCAGGGAATCCTGTTTTGATTTTAATTCTTCGCTCTTCGAGTCTTTTTGTTCACTTTCATTGGCAAGCTTCTCTTGTTCTTCTGCAAGCTTATCGAGCTTTTCAATGGTCTTTTCCATTTTTTGTTCAAACTCCAGTTGCTTGAATTGCTCGAGCGCTCTGTCCAACTCCTTCTCCATGTCTTCGTTGGTCAGGTCCATCTTATCGAGCTCTTTCTGAATTTCCTCTTTGTTGAGTTCCTCCATGAGGCGCTGCATTTCTTCCATCATTTGTTGAAGCTCGGGTGTCATCACTTGCTCCATGAGCTGCTCCAGTTGTTTTTGTTTTTCCAGCAGCTTTTCATTGGGCTGATTGAACTCGTTTTCCTGCTTGTTTTTTTGTTGATTTTGTTCCTGTATTTCTTCGACTTGCTTTTGCAATTCTTGCTGACGCTTCAACAGTTCTTCAAGCTTCTTTTTGTCTTGCCAATTCATCTCTTGTTTGTCGAGCAACTGGCGTTGCAATTCCTCTAATTGTTTTTCGAGATCTTTGGCTTCCTTAACGCTCTCCTCGAGCTTGTCTTTGATGTCTTCGTTTTGTTGTTCGATGTCTTTTTCGAGTTCTTCTTCGCTTGGAACCTGATACTCTCGTTCACCGGTGGTGGCCGATTTCGAGCCACGGAAACCGTCGTTATCCCAAATTTCGAAATAATACGTAAACACGTCGCCGGGCATGATTCCCAGTTCACCCAGATTCCAGGAGTGGAAGAAAATATCGCCTGTTGCTTCTGTGTTGACCGGGAGATCGATAGTGTGAAGATTATCCTGGGCTGGTTCGTTGTTGCGCTTGCTCAATCGATAATTGAAGGTAAGGCGGCGAAAGCCATAATCGTCTTTAACCTCGCCTGTGAAATAGGCCCATTTAAACGATGTGCTGTCTTTCTCTTCCTGCATGGAAATGGAAGGATGCAAATCGGGAATTACCTGAATTCGATAGTGAATGCTGTCGCCCATCGGAATGTATTGATTGGACGTCTGTATGGAGTAGCCTACCGATTGCACGGCCGTTTGGCGGAAGTTGGCACGATCGCCACCGGTGGGCAACGTGTACGTGCTATCGCCAAAGAGAAGAAGTAACTGATCGTTGTTTTGCGTATTGAAATTCCACTGCACCTGCGTGCCCTCAGGAACAACAAGGTCACCCGTATTCTGGATGTTTTCTGCGGCTCGCTTCAGGTAGGGAGGAAAATTGAGTGTAATACCAAAATCGAGTAGGCGAGGGGAGGGTATGACTTTCAGCTCATATTGATCCGAAAAGAATCCGTTGGCACTGAAGGCGAAAGCGACATCACTTTGTACATTTTTGAAGGTGTGCGAAAACGAAATGGTGCTTTGTTTTTCTAACTGAAATTGCTGCGCACCAATCATTACGTACACTTTCTCCGGTATTTCTGCGCCGTTGAGTTCAATGTTGACGGTGTAATCGCGATTCTCGGGTGTTGTGAGATTCTCGTTGGTTACACGAATAGTGAATGGTGCTTCTTCCGCAACGATTTGCCCGTGTTTGATGAGTCGCTCGGTTGGCTTTGTAAGGATGCTCGGAGCTGCAAAAAGTAGAATGAGCACGATACTTACGGGAGGTAAAACCCACTTGAGGTATTTGCGGTTTTCACGAAAATCGATGGCGCTTGAAAATGGGACCGGCCGGAGCTCGCTGATTTTTTGCGCAATACTGGCCTCTACAAGTGAATTATCACCTTCGGTGGCCATGGACTTTAGCTGAAGGGTGTTGAGTAGTTTGTCTTGAACGTGTGGGAAGTGCTTACCGATAATTTGGGCAGCCTGCTCGTGGGAGATGATGGTGCCCAGCCGAAAAATTTTGGATAAAGGAAGAAGAAAAAATTTACCGATTACGAAGAGAACACCACCAATAAAGGACCAAAATAAAAACGTTCGCATAGCGATGCTGAAACGCCCAAAGTATTCAGCTAACGTAACAACGAGGTAGGTGAAAAAGATGATGGCAAGGCAATAGAGTATGCCTCGAATCATTTGATTTTTGTAATACTTGCGAATGAAGACATCCAGCTTTA
>JBJTRD010000098.1:0-2061 GCA_046075945.1 Flavobacteriales bacterium | reverse complement strand
AGTGACAAGTGACTAATGGGGCAAAAGTGAGCCCTTCGCCAAATTTGTCACTAGTCATTCGTCACTAGTCACTATACGTATATTCGCGCCTCAAATCGTAAAATCTAACCCCCTTCCCCCCATGCAATTCCGTCCCGGCGTTCTTACTGGCAACGAAGTCACAGAAGTCTTCAATCATGCGCTCGAACATCATTACGCACTTCCTGCGGTGAATGTGATCGGCACCAACAGCATCAATGCAGTGTTGGAAACAGCACGCGAAGTGAACTCTCCGGTGATTGTGCAATTCAGCAATGGGGGAGGAGCGTTCTACGCCGGCAAGGGGTTAAAGAATGACGCTCAACAAGCCTCTATAATCGGTTCTGTGAGTGGTGCGCATCACGTGCACATGGTGGCTAAAGAATACGGCGTGCCCGTGATCTTGCATACCGACCATTGCGCCAAGAATATCATCGGTTGGATGGACGGCATGCTGGAGCATGGTGAGCGTTATTTTGAGAAAAATGGCCACTCGCTGTTTTCTTCACACATGCTCGATCTCAGCGAAGAACCATTGCACGAAAACATTGAAATTTCATGCGCATACTTCGAGCGTATGCATAAAATGGGAATCACCCTTGAAGTAGAGTTGGGTGTAACGGGTGGAGAAGAAGATGGCGTTGACAATAGCGGTGTGGATAGTTCCAAACTCTACACGCAGCCCGAGGAAGTAGCCTACACCTACGAGCATCTATCCAAGATATCGAATCGCTTTACGATTGCAGCGGCATTCGGAAATGTGCACGGCGTATATAAGCCGGGCAACGTAAAACTGCAGCCGGTGATTTTGAAGAACTCGCAAGAACACGTTCAACAGAAATTCAGCACCAAGGCCAAGCCCGTTCACTTCGTTTTCCACGGCGGAAGTGGCAGCACGCAGGAAGAAATTCGCGAGGCCATCAGCTACGGCGCCATCAAGATGAATATCGATACCGACATGCAATACGCCTTCCTCAGTGGTGTGCGTGATTATGTGCTCGGCAAGCAAGGCTACCTCATGTCGCAAATCGGCAACCCCGATGGCGACGATAAGCCCAATAAGAAATTCTACGACCCGCGCGTCTGGCTGCGCGAAGGCGAGAAAACCTTCGTAGGCCGACTCAAGCAGGCGTTTGAGGACTTGAATTGTGTGGGAAGGAATGGGTAGGTGGCGATGTGCGATGTGCGAGGGGCGTCCTACGCCCCTATTCACCATTCACCATTCACCATTCACTATTCACCATTCACCAGTCATTTATCACTCGTCACCCGTCACTCGTCACTAATATTCCCCCCTTCACCCAAATTTTTTTTTTCACAGGCATCCTTAATGAACTCATTTCGTCCTTAACATTGCGAAGTAGTTATTTTTCGGAATAGTTACAAAACGATTACCTTAAATTAATTTTTAACCATTAAAAGTCAAGACTAAACGATTCGCCTAAATTCTTGGGAGTGAAACGGGCGCTAAGGCGCCGGCAGTTTGCGACCCTTAACCAATTGATTTACCAATTAACCTTAAATACAATGAGTATAACCACTTGTTTTCGTTGTTTTTTCATTGTGATTCCCTTTGTTGTTGTATTGACCTCGTACGGTCAGACTGGGGCCGGAAATGCTGTTTCCAAAAATCAGCAAGCATCCGGTTCTAACTCTGTTTCCGAGGAGACTCGTTCGGTTTTACTGCCGCTTTCGGCAGCAGAACCCCTTCTGAAAGCGTTCAGCTTGAGCGATTTTCCAATGATCACTATTTCAGCTGTAAACAGCGGATTGTTGTCGGTACAAGGCCTTCCTCTAGCGAAGTTAGAGAATTTATTGGCTAATACGCTTACCCAAAATCCGATGTCTACAGAGGACTATCTTCGTTACGTGCTTCCGGCTCCTGTACTAACAGGAGATGAGGAACTCGATGTCGGAAAGTACGACAGTGCATTGAAACTATTTCAGCTTAATCATCCGGAAACTGCATGGTATCAGTCGAGTGAACTTGTTGCTATGCTGCAGACGGGGGGAGGTGTTCGAAAACTTTTTGAAATGCAGCGA
>JBJTRD010000097.1:0-5166 GCA_046075945.1 Flavobacteriales bacterium | reverse complement strand
ATAGGGTCTGACGTGGTATTTATTCAGAAATGGCCTTTTGGACCCGAAGATGGCGAGGAAGATTATGCCTGGTGGAAATACATGCGCAGGCGTCCCCCGGCGCTGCGCGACATGAAAATGTTACAGGAGAAAATTGAGTGTGCTGATGCAGTTGCCTTTCAATCTTCTACGGGTGGTACATCATCGTATTTAAGCAACAGCCTCGAGAATACAGGTGTTATGGGGGTAACCTACGAGTACAACCAAACCATCGCATTGAACATCGCTGAAGGCCGCTACTTCAATGAAATAGAAGCAGAAGAGGGAAAGAACTTCGCCATTATCGGAAACACCGTTAAAAATCAACTCTTTGGCCTGGATTCTCCCCTTGGAAAAGAAATAAAAATTGGCGGACTAAAGGTGCTGGTGATTGGTGTTTTCGAGAAGGAAGGCACAACGCTTTTCGGCGATGGCATGGACGCTGTTATCATGATGCCATTTCAATTTGCAACACGCCTCATTCCACCCCAAAATGAAGATTCCAAAATTTTCATCAAGGCTAAAAATGGCATATCCAATCAGCAACTGCGCGATGAGGTAACCGGGGCCTTTCGCGAAGTACGTCGCATTAAGCCCAAGGCCGACAAGGACTTTTCCATCATTGAATCATCTATGATCAATGAAATTGTTGACAGCATTATCGATGTGTTTAATATAGTTGGAATGGTCATCGGAATTTTCTCGATACTCGTTGGAGCTTTTAGCATTGCGAATATCATGTTCGTATCGGTTGCAGAGCGAACGCCCATTATTGGCATTCAAAAATCGCTGGGCGCAAAAAACTATTTCATACTAATTCAATATTTGTTCGAGTCGATATCGCTGTGCATTATAGGCGGTGCTGTAGGTCTTCTATTTGTATGGCTCGCCACCGCCGGGCTTGGCGCTGTGATCGATTTCAGCTTCATACTTCCCATGCAGCGCATCGTTGCGGGAATTACAATTTCAGTCGCTGTTGGTGTTGTTGCAGGTATCATTCCTGCCATCAAAGCATCGCGACTCAATCCGGTGGATGCTATTCGTTCTGTTTAAGCTACACTCTCCAAAGCAGCGAACTATCGCCGTAGCTCAGAAAACGATAATCGTTATCCAAAGCATGGCGATAGACCGTCTTCCAATCATCTCCGATAACGCCCGCGACCAACACCATGAGGGTGCTCTTGGGTTGGTGAAAATTCGTAATTAATCCATCGGCCAGGCGAAATCGAAAAGAAGGCGCAATGAGCAATGCGGAAGTAGCGTGCAGAAAATCGCTGCCTGTTTCATCCAGGTAGTTCAGCAACGCATCCAGTGCATCGTTCAATGAAATAGCTTCATTCGTGTAGTCATAGATTTCCCATTGCGATAGCGATGGCATTTCCTTCCAGTCGGCACCACGCAATCGCTGTACACCGAGTCCGTAAAGCGACTCTATGGTTCGCAAACATGTTGTGCCAGCGGCAACGAGCCGTTTGAACTCGCGCTTTCGCAATTTCACGATTGTGTTTCTTGAAACGGAAAACCACTCACTGTGCATTTCATGCCCTTGCAATGTTTCCGAACTCACAGGCTTGAAAGTTCCGGCGCCAACATGTAGAGTTAGTTCATCGATAATAACTCCACGCGCTTTTAAACGATCGAACACGGACGTTGTAAAATGCAGTGATGCCGTAGGTGCGGCCACCGATCCCTTGTATTTAGAAAAAACCGTCTGATATCGCTCCAGGTCCGAAAGTTCCACATCCCGATTGAAGTAAGGGGGTAATGGGATTTTTCCGACAGCCTCAAGAAACTCAGAAAAAACCATTGTCGGATGGTCCCAGGTAAACTCAATCATGAAGGCATCATTCAATCTGGCTACAGGTGCCGCATAACCTTGAACTGTCCGGCCGGCGTGTTCCATTTGAACCCCGATGGGCTGATTGTCCTTCCATTTTTTCACACCACCCACCAAGCATTTCCATCGTATGCCGGATGCGGCTGACATGGCATCCTGGTGACTACTACCAATCGGATCAAGACAAAATACCTCTATCGCTCCACCGGTTGGTTTATGAAGGATTATTCGGGCGGGTATTACGCGTGTATTATTCAGCATGAGCAAATCGCCCGCATCCAATAAATGGGGCAGCTCATTGAATCGACAGTCCCCGATTTTTCCCCTCCCGTAAACTAGAAGCTTAGACTGATCGCGCTCTGGCAGCGGGAATTTCGCGATGCGATGCTCGGGAAGTTCGTACTGAAAAGTATCGATTGATAATTCACTGGGATGCATGGGACAAAGTAACGTTACTTCATTGGCCGGAAAAAAATTATGGCCGAACGTTTTCGGCCATAATTCTAAACCTTAACTAAAACTAACTATACTAGTTGAAGCAATCGAATGCCTCAGCCGTGTGTTACTTATTCTTTGTGTGCAGATGCGCATTAGCGACCTGCCTCATTATCTCGGTTCTTAACAGAGACGAATACGAAAAGTTGTGAGCGCCGAATCATTTAACATTCTGCACATCATCCACAATCACCTCGCCATCCTGCTGAATCATAAATTTCAAGCCCATGGGCAAACAAATCAGTTGAAGCGCTTCGTCGAGATTCTTGTTGTTAAATCGACCAGTATAGAGTCGACCCTCGAGCGAAGGCGTTTGAATCCTAACCCCAAACTGCCGCTCCAATTCGTGAAAGACATCGGAAAGAGGAGCTGCATCGAAAGTGAATTCACCGGTTCTCCAATCGGCATCAGTATTATTAAACTCACCGACCTGTAGGTTTCCATTGTGCAGCATGGCCGTGTAACCGGGAGTAATTTCCAGCTCTTGTGTTCCTACACGCACCATTACGCGGCCTGTATAACATGCCACTCGCAAATCATTTTCACGCGAATAAACATCGAACGAAGTACCCAGAACCTCTACAACACCGGTAGGTGTTACCACACTGAACTTACTTCCCTTTTTTACTTCAAAAAAGGCCTGTCCTTTTAAATCGAGCACACGCTCTTCGCTCCAGTCTTCTGAGAAGGTGATGCTCGATCCGGCATTCAGCGTTGCAACAGATGCATCGGGAAGATTGACAACTTCAACATGACCCGTGGTGCTCGAATACGTTTTCAATTCATGATTGGGCCAAAACAAGATTAGCCCCACAATGACTACAGCCGCTGCAGCCACTGAAATCATTGGACGCCAGCTGAATGTTACGACCTTGGACTGAGATTGACGTTGCTTCATCTTCGCTTCAACCTCGAGCCATGCTTGCTCGGTTGACTTCCCATCCGGCACCTTCCAGCCTTTAAATATGTCTTGATTCTTACTCATGTGCGGCTTCTGCCGATGGTCTTACAATTTCGTAGTATTCTACCCTACCTGTTTTGCTGAAATCATTCTATTTCCAACAAAACATCCGTGGTGGTGATGGCAGAAATAAACCCTTTGCCGCCTATCACATTGTCGGGGCCATTTTTTAACAGCCCGCGAATATCGCTCGGATCGAAGAAAAATAATGCTACTAGATCATCATTTAACACAGAAATACGCAATGTATGCATGCCAAAAAAAGAAAACGCTTCTTTACTCAATTCAACCTGCGAAGCCACTTGAGGGCCTGCATATAATTGATTAAAATTTCCGGCACCACCGGGAAGAGGTATTGGCTCATTTTCGGTACACTCGAGCTGCAGTGCAAACTCAACACCCTCAGTCGGTTCATTCCAATCGATGATGGCATTTTGTTCACTTGTTACCAATAACGTATCGTTTTGCATCCCGGTGAGGAGTGCCTTCGGCGGGAAAACCACCGTTGCAAGTGCGGTATCCCGATCATTGAGCCATCGCAGCACAACACGATCGCCCGCCTGCGGCAATCGGTCGGTTTGCAATTCATAATAATCATCTGAAAGTCCAAATCGGCCGATCTCACCATCTGAAAATTCTATTTCAAACTGCTCATCGAATGACAAGGCATAAGAGCCATTTTCAAAAATTACTGCTTGAATTTTAGGTGCTTCGCCTGCGAACCACAAACCATAAATGGCCTTTTCTTCCTGACTGAAATCGCGTTCAACTGCGCATGAACACACCCATGCAAAAAGTATGTAGACCAAGCGCTTCATCAGAACTGGCAGATTAGATTTAACGATGGTATGCGGCCGAGCATTCGAATTTGTCGTTCATTGATTGCAGACGAATTGGGCGAAACGCTGTATTGGATTGCACGGTAATTGGGCGTATTGAGCACATTATAAACGGATGCAACAAATTGCCAGCGCGCGTTCTTCCATTGCCAGCGGTAACTGGCAGACACATCTGCTCGAACGTACGTAGCTGTTGATGCCCGGTTGTACCCACCAAATACAGGAATGGTGCGTTGTGATCCATCAGGCATTTGAAAGGAATACGAACCCAGCAATGCGGTGAAAGGCGCACCACTCGCGGCGATAAAAAAGCCGCTTACATTCCAGGCACCGCGTGTCCATTCATAGGCCAACTTGCCTTCCAACGTCCTGTTGTGAGTCTCCGTAATATTCTCGATATCCAATCCTTCATAATTGGAGCGCGCATTCAACCAGGACCCGCTCAAAAGCACTTTATGGGGCAGGTGTTCGTACTGTATTACCGCGTCGATGCCACACGCGCGAGCAGTTCCCACATAAAACGAATTGAATAGTTGCGTTGAAAATTGTCCTGCCGACGCATCCAACACTTGTCCTGCCGTTTTCTTATAAAAAGCCTCCAGGTCGGCACTCCAGCTGCTGCGCGTATAATTCAACCCCAACAGCAACAAGTCTGAATTAAGTACCGGAATATCACCATTCGCCGGCTCCCAGCGATCCGGAACATTTTGATACATACTCTGATTGTTGATTCGCTGCACGAATTGAGAAGTTCGTGTGGCTGCAGCTTTCAAGTAAAGTCTTGAGTTTATCAATTCATAGCGCATAGATAAGCGCGGCTCGGAGTAGAGCTTACCGCTGTATAGATTTAACCGCAACGCAGGCTGAATAAGCCAGCGCGCGCTGCGGATTTCATCTCCAACAAAAAGTGTTGTAGTGTAGGAAGCTTTTGACTCGATGCTTTGTGCAATTTCGGAGCTGCGCTGTTTATTATCGGTGGCTACATAATTCCAGGCAACGCCCCATTTTAGTTCTTG
>JBJTRD010000096.1:0-4730 GCA_046075945.1 Flavobacteriales bacterium | reverse complement strand
TGTAAATCAGGAGGTGGGCAGAAGACAACCCTCTGTGATTTGCGCAAGGCCATATGGATTCAAGAAGACTATAAGCTCATTTTTCACATCACCGCCGATCGTTTTTTACGCAACATGGTTCGCGCCGTTGTGGGCACACTGCTCGAAGTAGGAAGGGGAAAGCTAACCATCGAACAATTTATAACCATTGTGGAAGGAGGCAAACGCACACAAGCCGGCGAAAGTGTGGCAGCACAAGGGCTTCATCTCACCTCGATTGTTTACCCGGCGGAGAAAATCAGGGAGGTTCTTGATTAGAAAGTCTCTTCAATAACATTCGTTTTCAATTGCGTTCAGGATATTTGGCTCATATTTGCGCCGTTCTAAATTCTTCAACATGTTAACCAGTATTCTTCTGCTTTTCACCGGCCTTTTAAATCCATCAGAAACTCCAAGCGATACCACAGGTTGGAAGAACCTCGAGTCGAATAAATACGGCGCCAAGTATCCTTCCACCTGGCAGGCCGAGACGTACGAAAATGCTACACTTGAGTTTTCAATCAACTCGCCATTGGTTGACGAGGATGATATTTATTCTGAATTCGTAAGTCTTGCTGCATTGCCACTTCCCGGATTAAATAAAACACTCGATACGTACATAGAAGAATTTGTAAAAGACATTCCGTTTACCTACAAGAAAGCCATCATCACGAAGAATGAAAAATCGATGAGGGCAGGCAAACCCTGTTATGTACTCGAGTACGTCGGCGTCATCAATGAATTTCCTGTTGCATATCTCCAGTATATATGGCTGGAATACGATGTCTGTTACACGCTCTCCTATACGGCACAGCAAGGCTCTTATGAAAAATTCAAAGAGAAAGGAGTGCAAATCATGGATAGCTTTACGTTCAAGCAATAACCCTTGAGCAAGAGCAGCGGCAAGGCATTCGATGTAGCCATTTTTTTGAGACTGTATCGAAGAGGCAAACCCTACAGGGTGCCTTTTTTTATGACAATTCTTCTAGTGTTGGCTCTGGCCGGAGTAGTTTGGATTCGGCCGGAACAAATGCGCCTCATGTTGGATGAAGCAATACCAGGAGGTAATCGCGAAAGAATCATTCAATTGGCCACAGCGTTCACGGCAATGCTTATTCTGGAGGCCATCATTCAATACATCCAGACGCAAATTGCCAACCGCGTTGCACAATCCATCACCTTTGACTTACGCGCTGAGCTCTTTGCGCACGTTGTGAAATTTCGGCTGAGTTACTTCGATAAAACACCCGTTGGCCAAGTGGTTACCCGCGTTATTTCCGACGTCGACGGTATTGCCGATGTGTTCTCCGCCGGCATTCTCGACATTTTCAGAGATATTCTGAAATTGATTTTCATAATTGGTTTCATGTTCTGGCTCGACTGGAAAATGACGTTGATTGTACTCATTCCTATTCCCATTCTTTTTTATGCAACACGGCTCTTTCAACAAGCCGTTAAAAAGTCGTTCAACGACGTGCGCGATCAGGTTGCACGCATCAATGTCTTCATTCAAGAACATGTGAGCGGAATGCACATCGTTCAAATTTTCAATAGAGAAGAACAGGAAAGAAAACGATTTGACACCATTAATAAAGAACACCGCGATGCACACATACGAGGCATTTGGGCCTATTCCATTTTCTTTCCGGTGGTCGAAATTCTGAGTGCGGGAAGTGTATCGCTCATGATATGGTGGGGATTGCACGGAGCCTTAGGCGGTGAAATGACGCCGGGTCTTCTCCTGGAATTCTCAACTTTTATTACCATGATGTATCGGCCTATTCGGCAGATGGCCGACAATTTCAACGTACTGCAAATGGGAGTCGTGAATGCGGAGCGTGTTTTCAAATTGCTCGACACCCAGGCAGCTCAAGAAGATACAGGTGAGGAAGCAGCAGGAATGCTCAAAGGGAGTATTCGTTTTCGTGATGTATCGTTTGAATATGTCGAAGGTCAGCCCGTATTGCACAGCATCAACTTCGAAATTCCGTCGGGGAGCATGGCCGCATTTGTAGGCTCAACAGGCGCCGGAAAGAGCACCATTGCCGGACTTATCAATCGATTCTACGACCATCAATCGGGTGTTATTACCATTGCTGATAAGGATATCCGTTCTCTGAGCCTTTCGTCACTTCGCAAACATGTAGCACTCGTATCGCAAGATGTGTTTTTGCTGAATGATACGATTCTGAACAACATCACTTTGTTTGATGCATCAATAACGGAAGATGAAGTGATTCGCGCGAGTAAAGAAATCGGCGCGCACAGTTTCATTGAAAAATTGCCCGGAGGTTATCATTACAATGTGCGCGAACGAGGCGGCATGTTGAGTGTCGGTCAGCGTCAGTTGATTGCATTCGTGCGCGCCTATGTGCGCAATCCGGAAATATTGGTTCTTGATGAGGCTACCTCCAGTGTTGACACGGAGTCGGAGTTGCTTATTCAGCATGCCACCGAGCGAATTACCCGCAATCGCACCAGCATTGTAATTGCTCACCGCCTTTCGACGATACAGCGGGCCGACGCCATCTACGTAATTGATAAAGGCTCTATTGCCGAACACGGGTCGCACCAGGAGCTTCTAAAAAAAGAAGGTATTTACCGAAGACTCTTCGATTTGCAATTCCAGTAGAATCGTTCCCTACTCTTTAATGAAAGGAACACTCAACGTTCCTTGTTCACTTTGAACTCGCCACAGATACGTTCCCGATGGTAGAGGTAAATCACCCACCACCACACGCTGCAGCGCCGCAGAAAATTGTTCATCTATCAAAAGAAATACACTCCTACCCTGCCCGTCGATTGCATCGATGCGCACACGGCCGGGTTTAGGCAGATAAAAGCGAATGACCGACTCCGCGCGAACAGGGTTGGGATAACATGTAATAGTTCCGGCTTTAAGAGCAGCCTCATCCACCGAATTGCTTTGCTGAAAACCAACAAAGCGAACCGTATTGTTGCCACTGTTTGGAATTACAAGCGTATCGATTTCTTCAGCATAGGCAATGTCGGCAGCATTGCTCAAACCACCCGGCACCGTGATGACTTCGCTCACTGCGAAATCGGGGGTGTAGCGCGTAATGCGCTGGGGCGACCAGCTGGCCAGGTAGTAATTTCCATAGCTGTCGTTATCAATACCATCGATGCTGTTGAGCGAAGAATTCGCCACCAACGTAGTGAGCGAATAGTCGGTGAGCGACACTGCTGAGATATCTGAAGACGTTCCACTCCAAGCCACGAATACGAGTCGATTGTTGTCGCCATCGTAACAAATACCATTCGGTGTGACGCCGGTATTGGTTACAACCGTTGAATACGTTGGATTCTGAATGTCGGTATAATCGATTTCAATGATTTTGTTATTCCCAAAATCGGTAACCCATATACGATTGGCACCATCGGAAGCCATTCCGTTTAGGAAACCCGCACCCGTGATCGTTACAGACGATACAAGTGAGCCATCCACCAAATCGTACACCTTCACCGAAGAACCAACGATGGAAAAGAGAAAATTGTTGGCGATTTCCATCCCATAATCAGCGCGCGGGGTTCCGCCTCCCAAGACGATAATAGAAGCACCAGAGCCATCGACTTGCACCACATTGTTTCCATTGCCTACCAAAAAGCGATGACCAATGGGATCATACTCTACTGATTCGATATTGGATAACGTTTGGGCGAACGGAGCGGCCCAAAACAAACAAATAAGAGAGGTAAAAAAAACTTTCATTTGATTAAATTAAGAGGCGACAAAGATGGGCGGAATCATTTGTTTTCAATAAAAAGTGACCGATAGCCAAGAAAACTACCTTTGACCTTGTATTAAAGCCGAATAATCAATCTTGCAATGAGAACCTTTTTAACCGCCATTGCCCTGGTTTGGGCATCCGTTGGTTTTGCCCAAAACCTCCCCAACGTTGTATTCAATGAATTAAACATGGACAATCCGGGAGGAGCCGATGTTTCTGAGTTTGTTGAATTGTATGGAACCCCCGGAGCCTCGCTGGACAGTTTAGTTCTTGTGTTGTTCGAGGGCAGCACAGATTTGAGCTACCAGGCCTATGACCTCGACGGATATTCGCTGGACAACAACGGATTTTTCGTGTTGGGCAATGCCGCTGCGGCCAATGTGGACTATGTGATTCCCAATGCCACCATTTCGAATGGTGCCGACGGAATTGCGCTTTATTTCGCTGACGCATCCGACTTTCCGGTCGACACACCGCCCACAACGACTAACCTTGTTGATGCCGTGGTATATGGAACGGGCGACCCCACCGATGCCGGGATGATAACAGCTTTAGGTCTCGATGTGGCTGTGCCCGGTTATGTGCAACTCGATGAGACCGCCCAACAAGCAGGCGCCGATTTATCGATCTCGCGCACGCCCGATGGTGGCAGTGCATTTGATTTCGGGTCATGGACCTTGCAAGAAATAACTGCCGGTACTTTCAACTCCCCACCCTGTTTTGCGGGCAATCCCACACTTGCTGATGGATCAACCGCCGTGTCACTTTGTGCAAGCGTTGCCGCATCACAGGTCGAACTGTTGTCGGATAGCCTATCATATGGCGACAATCAACTTTTTGTCATTACCGACAATGCCGGTTTGATACAATTCACCACCACATCAACCGTGATTGATTTTTCTGCTTTGGCAATAGGCGCTTATTCAATTTATGACTTGAGTTTTAATGGAACGCTGGATGTAG